>CAZENM010000009.1:0-29182 GCA_964513575.1 uncultured bacterium
ACCATGCACCTGTTTTTGTCTGCTGGGAACCATTGTTCTTGCATGGAATATTTCCCCTTTTCCAAATAACTGACAAATAGTGTTTGAAGACGGAAAATAAATCCCAGAGAGGTGGATTTGTTCAATAGGAGCATGGATAATATATCCCTTTCGACCAGTTAACAGACGCCATACCGTTGCGCCAACATCATGCATTGCCCCTGCAAACAAACTTGTTCCAAAAGAAAGCGATATCCCTTCATCAAGTTTGTCGAAATGTATTATGGAATCTGTTCTGTAATTAGAGGCGCGGCATAACAAAATTGAAGTGGTTGCAAGTTCACTGCACTCTAGTTGTATGGTTTTGCGTATGATATCAGAAGAATCCTGTCCATAAATTGCCAATGATTTTCCATAAGTACGATTCGGGATCCCTTGAGGGTATCGAAACAAAAGGGTTGGAGAACTGATTTCTTTAATAAAAGAGGGTCTGGGAATATTGTGTGCGTGTTCTTCACAACCTTTGAGAGCGTAACTCTGAAAAAACTGAAGTTCATTCTCGACGAGTTTTGAGATGATCGAACAAGATGAAGGTGTTACTTCTTCTTCCGCTAAATATAACTTACCAAGAGTGCGGTTCAGGAGATATGCAATTTTTTTTACAATCGGATCATTGTTATTTTCTTGATCGCCATTATTGATTTGGACAAGATGCCAGCATTTTTTCGATTGTAAGAGCGCTTGTTTGTCTTGGAGGATAAGAATTTTTTCTTTTTCCTTATCCAAACGTTTATCGATTTTCTTGACATCTTCACTTACATAACGCTCTCTTTTCTCATTGTCATTTATATGTAGATAACTATTTAACGCTTCTGCTTTTTGTTTTATAAGATCCTTGATTTCTTCGTGTAAGTATCGAATTTGAATCTGATAATCGTTTGCTTTCAGTCTGTGGCAACATTTTTGATTTTTAAGGTCTTCTTGAATAGTTTTTCGGATAAGAACAAGTTCGTAGAGGGTTTTAGGGATGAATGCAATTTTCAAGTTGTGGTTTAATTTTTTAATTTCTTCAGTAATTAATGAAAAACGGTTTTTGTAAATTTTGTGCAATTGTGTGTTGGTAAATTTTCCAGTTAATTCACCGGGTGAATAGCAGGAAAAGATACTGTAAATTTTCGAAAATTCAACTTCGGTTAAAGAAGGTATTTTACTCTCCGGAAAATAAGCAATAAACTCGCCATAACCACTTGTGAATTGAGGGGAGATTTGCAGCGCATGAAAATCTACTCGTGTACTGGATGAGGAAGAGCTACAACAAGACATAAAATACCTTTAATATTATAGAATCGTCATGGAAACACTGTTTATCCTTACATAATCCTGACCCAATTCTTTGGCTTTCATATTAGAAATTCCCACTTTAGACGCACCGGCAAGTCGATTCGTTGGAAAGCGGCGACAAGTCGCGCGCGCTCCAAAAAGCTTCGCTTAGGAGATTAATGATGAACGGAAGAGGAGGGATTCGAACCCCCGTTAGTGTTACCACTAAATCTGTTTTCGAAACAGACGCATTCGGCCACTCTGCCACTCTTCCTTGTGGGAAGGGGTGAGTATAGCGGGGAGGGGAGTAAATAGCAATGTGAAAAAATGGTGGTAGGGTTATTGTTTTCTGAGGATTGAGCAGCTGTGGGGGCTGCCTTGGTTTGGGCCGGTTTGGACTAGGAGAAGCCAGTTTCCTGGTGGCATTTCGAAGTGTATGGGTAGGGGGCCGGTGTTGTAGCAGCAGTAGATGTTTTGTTGGGGGATTTCGAAGGCTATGCAGAAATCGTCTTCATTCCATTGTGGGTTGTTGAGGTGTTTGCCGTGCCAGATGATGTCATTTGAATTATAGAATGAGGATCTTTGAAAGTGGAGTTTTCGGAGTTCGATCATGAGTTGAAAGAATTCGGGGAGGGAGCTTTCATTCATCGCATCCCAGTCTATCCAGTTCAGGGTGTTGTCTTGACACCACGTGTTGTTATTTCCGTCTTTTGATTGAGCATATTCATCTCCGGAAGTGATCATGGGGACACCGGCAGATGTTAGCAGGGCTACAATAAAGTTTTTCATTTGAGAAAGTCGGAGGGCTTCTATAGAGGGTTTTGTTGTGGGTCCTTCTGTCCCACAGTTCCAGCTATCATTAAAAGAGTTGCCGTCGCAGTCGTTTTCTCCGTTGGCTAGATTGTGTTTTTTGTTGTAGCTGACGAGGTCGTTGAGGGTGAATCCGTCGTGCGCGGTGATGAAGTTTAGGCTGTTGAGGGGTGATCCTTCGTGGTAGAGGTCTTGGGAACCGCATATTCGTGTAGCGAAGTCGCCTTTGAGTCCGGGGATCCCTTTGATAAATTGACGGACGTGATCGCGGTATCTTCCATTCCATTCGGTCCAGGCGTTATTCCATTTAGCGAATTTTCCTACTTGGTAGAGGCCGGCGGCGTCCCAAGCTTCGGCGAAGATTTTGACATCTGCCAGAAGTGGGTCTTGGGCGATTGCTTGGATGATGCCGGGATATTCTAGGGGGGTGCCGTTTTCCGCTCGTGTCATTAGTGAAGTTAGGTCGAATCGGAATCCATCGACGCCCATTTCCCAGGTCCAGTAACGGAGGCTTTCTAAGATTAGCTGGTACATTACGGGGTGATTAGCGCTGACGGAGTTGCCGCAGCCCGAGAAGTTGTGAAAACGGCCGTTTTCGTCCAGGATGTAATAGGAATCCTTGCTAAGGCCTTTGAAGTGGTATGTGGGTCCGTGTTCATTGCCTTCCGCTGTGTGGTTGTAAACCACATCTAAGATAACTTCAATGCCGGCAACATGTAGGGCGTGGACCATTTGGCGAAACTCTTCGATAGGATCGTTGACGGCGTAGCGGCGCATGGCGCAAAAGTAGTGAACAGGGGAGTAGCCCCAGTAGTTTACGAGGTGTTTTCCGGTGATGGGGTCGATTGTACTCACTTCGCATTCGTTAAATTCGAAGATTGGCAGGAGTTTTACAGCATTGATACCTAGTTTTTTCAGGTGGGGGATTTTTTCGATGACGCCAAGAAAAGTCCCGGGGTATTTGACATTGCTGGACGGGTGTTGGGTGAATCCGCGGACATGCATTTCGTAGATGATTAGCTGTTCTTTAGGGATTTTTGGGTAATTGAATGTGGGGATTGGGGGATTGGGTGTAGCGACCGACTTAGGAGTGTAGTGAGTAAAAGAATCCCATTGCGTAGGCACTTCAAGTTTTCTTGAATAGGGATCGAGTAGGGGAGGGGTGGCGAAATCGCTGTAAACAACTTTGAATGTGTATGTTACGCTCTTGTTTAATGGAATCCAGACGTGCCAAATCAGGCCCGTTCGTTCTAGGGAGAATTCTTTATAAATTTCACCCGCTTCCCAGAGCTGCAAATAAACTTTATCAGCAGGTTTCGCGTAGAGGGAGAAATTAATTCCTCCGTCGACAAATAATGCGCCTAGGGGAAAAGGTGCGCCGGTTTTTTTTAGGAAAGTGTCATCCATGGTATTAATTCTTTTGCTCCTTAATATGAAATATTCGTATAATCAGAATTGTAAGTAAAATTAAATCGATGACCCGAAGAGAGCACCTGTAGGAGGTTGTATATGTCATTAGAAAATGCAAAAGAAAACCTTGTCGAGTTTGGTAAGGAATTGGGATTAGAAGGATTGGTTTTTGATGAAAACAACACCTGTATTCTAGGGATAGATGACGAGTTTTCTCTCCATTTGACCTATGAACCTAACTCAAAAAGACTTTATCTTTATTCCCCATTGCTTGATGGGTTGCCACACGATGAAAAGACTCGTCTAAGACTTTATGAAAAGTTATTGGAAGGTTCTATGTTAGGCGGTCAGATGGCTGGCGGTGGTGTTGGAGTCGCGGTAAAAGAAGAATTGATTCTTATGCACTGCACGATCGATATGGAATATGCCGTACCGGCTGCGCTGCGCGCTTTTGCGCCACTTTATGTCGAAACAGTGACAAAATGGCGTCAAATCTGCTTAGACATCGTCGAAGGTAGAGATGGCAGCAGTAAGATAGAGACATCGTCGACACCTCAGAAGACTCAAGCTGTGAAAGGCCCACAAGCCACACAACAAGGTCCAGGCGGAAAAGGTCAAGGATTCATCAAAATCTAGTCGTTGCTATATAATCAGAATCTAAGTTCTTGCACTTTAGATCAGCATCCACGATGATAAAAACATCCTGTTTCAAAGCAGGGTGTTTTTTTATGGAACAATTTTTCAAACATAGAACAAATTTTCAAACGAGGACCCTCTTAATGAATAAAATTACTATCGCCGGGCATTTAGGAGCCGAACCAGAAGTACGACACACCTCTGGCGGGCAAAAACTTACTACTTTTAACGTAGCTGTCAATGTTCGCAAAGCAGGAAAGGATGAAACCATTTGGTATCGCATCACGATTTGGGGCGACCGTTTTGATAAAATGATAACTTATTTGAAAAAAGGATCGGGCGTTATTATTAGTGGCGATCTCTACCCAAGCATTTGGGCTGGTAAAAATCAGGGCGATCAAGCTAGATTAAGTTTAGATATTACAGCTGATAGTATTCAATTTAGCCCATTTGGACGTACCGGTGATAAAGAAGGACAACCAGCGGCATCTAGCGGAGCGGCGGCGCGATCCGGATTTAGCCAAGGAAGTTCACATGCGTCTAACCCGGTTGGCAATGGTGGTGGATTTGAAAACCTAGACAGTTATGTAGATGGATTTGGAGCGACATATGGTGCTGCCAATGAAGATTCTAGCAAAGACGATTTACCATTCTAAATTAACGGAGTTGTTTCCATGATGATTTTCTCGAGTGCAAAAAATTATGAAGAGCGTAAAGATGCCGATCTACTGGTTTTACCTTATGTGATAAATAAGAAGAAAGCGAAGGTTTTTGCGGAGCTTAAGGGGCTTCCAAAAGAGATTGAAATTCCGATAGACCTTCATGATTTTAAGGGAAAGGAAGGGGAAGTGCTCTTTCTGTATCATCGTGGAAACAATGAAAAACGAATTGTGCTTTTAGGGTTGGGTGATGAATCTAAGTTAACCCATGAAAAGTATCGTCGCGCTTATGCGGGTCTGACTAGAGGCTGTTTATCCAAATCGATTACGAACATTAATATTATCCTACCAAAGGGTATTGATAATTCCTGTTTGAGGGGCCTTGCTGAAGGGGTTCTTTCCACAAACTACATTTTCGACCAACTGAAAGGTAAGAGTGAAGAAAGGGAACCTGCCGTGTTTATTCTGCATGCGCATTTGGTGGGGGCGAATAAAAGTCAGCTAGAATTAGTGCATCACCTGGAAAATGTTTATGAGGGTGTTTACCTCGCTCGTGACCTTGTTAATGGGAATGCTGATGATGTAACGCCGCAGTTTCTTTCCAAGGTCGCAAATGGATTTTCCAAGGAATTTCCGCACGTCAAAACGACCATTTTTGATAAAAAACGTCTTGAAAAAGAAAAAATGGGGCTTTTACTTGCTGTGAATCGAGGATCTCATATTGATCCTGCGTTGATTATTGTGGAGTACAAAGGAAACGCAAAGTCAAAAGAGGTGACAGCATTGGTAGGAAAAGGAGTTACCTATGATACTGGAGGACTTAACCTAAAGCCTACCGGATCAATGGAAACGATGAAATGCGATATGGGAGGCGCCGCGGCTGTCTTGGGAACGTTATATGCCGCGATGAAGCTTAAATTGCCTGTGAATCTAATTGGAGTGATTCCTTCAACAGAAAACAGTATTGATACCAACAGCTTTAAACCGGGAGACGTCTACACCTCTTATTCCGGCAAAACAGTTGAAATTGGAAATACCGATGCTGAGGGGCGTTTAATCTTGGCTGACGCGATTAGTTATACGATTAAGCACTACGAACCGACTCGCATGATTGATTTAGCGACCCTTACAGGCGCGATTGATGTAGCGTTGGGCAATGAGGCGTCGGGGTTGTTTAGCAATAATCAGAAGCTGTCGGATAAGTTAGTGAAAGCCGGGGAAGCCACTTATGAAAGATTGTGGCCGATGCCGATGTTTGAAGAGTATCGCGAGCAACTGAAGTCGGATATTGCCGATATAAAAAATATTGGAGGCCGTTCCGGAGGATCCATTACAGCAGCAAAATTTCTGGAGGAATTTGTGGGTACAAAGACCCCTTGGGCCCATTTGGATATTGCTAGAACAGCATTTTATTCAGAAGTCAAAAGATATCATCCTAAATTTGGGAGCGGTGTCGGAGTGCGCTTGCTTGTTGAATTTTTAACAAGCCTCTAGGGGGTTGCGTGAACTCAGATTTTCAATACCGTGAAAAAATTCCGGTTGTTGTCCTCGGCGCTACGGGCACTGTTGGGCAGCAGTTTGTCTCCTTGCTTGCGAATCACCCATGGTTTGAAGTCGTTGCCGTGACCGGTTCTGAGCGCACGGCGGGGAAGAAATATAAGGATGCTGTACACTGGTTGCAGCAAAAACCGATTGATCCCATCATCGCCGAGATGACTGTTTCCGCAACACTGACTACAATACCTGCGTCGATAGCTTTTTCTGCGCTTGATTCCGCGATTGCGGGAACCGTCGAGGTAGAGTTTGCCGAAGCGGGATATTTGGTGATTTCGAACGCTGCGAATCATCGTATGAGAGAGGATGTTCCTTTGTTGATACCGGATGTGAATCCGGGTCACGCAGAATTGTTGAAGTCTCAGAAAACAAAGGGTAAAATTGTTACGAATCCCAACTGCACCGCGACGGCCCTAACGATTGCTTTAAAGCCATTACATGATCAGTTTGGATTAAAAAATGTCCACGTGGTGACATTTCAGGCTATTTCTGGAGCCGGATATCCAGGAGTCGCTAGTTTGGATATTATGGATAACATACTTCCGCATATTTCAGGCGAAGAGGACAAAATCCAAACAGAGCCTCAAAAAATTTTAGGAGACGATTCCTTTACGATCAGCGCGCAGTGCAATCGTGTTCCGATTACCGATGGACATGTAGAATGTGTGAGTGTCTCTCTTAAAAAGAAGGCTACGGCCGAGGAATTGATACACGCGTGGAATTCCTATCTCGGTTTAGCGCAAGAGTGGTTGTTGCATTCGGCGCCTTTGCAGCCTATTCATTACCGATCGGATAAACTATTTCCTCAGCCCAAATACCATCGTTTGCTAGATAAAGGGATGGCAGTATCCATAGGACAATTAAAACCTTCTAATAATTTTGATTTTCAGTTTACGTTGCTATCCCATAATACCATACGCGGAGCGGCGGGCGGGGCGATCCTTAATGCCGAGTTGTTGGTAAAAAAAGGGTACGTTTACTGGTAAACTGCCGATTGGCACGTTTCTTTCTTATCTTTTTTTGTACAGGAGGTATCCTATGGAAAAAGCTAAGAAAACAAAAAAAACTCCAGTGAAAAAAGCGACTGTTAAAAGGGTTGTTGTAAAACCTGCGGCAAAAATTGCCGTGGTGAAGAAAACAACTGTGAAAAAAACGTTCACAAAGGCACCGGCAAAAACTGCCGTAGTCAAAAGTGTCGCTGTGAAAAAAGCAGTGATTAAGCCGCTCGAAAAAGTCAGTCCGGTGAAAACTGTGACAGTGAAAAGTCCTGCAAAAAATGTGGTCGCTAAAAACAGGCAAACAATTCTGTCCGCAGAAGGATGGAAAAGAATGAAGATTAGAGAGTATAAGGGACTTAAGTAGATCAATTAGGGGCAATCGATGAAAATTGGCGTGATCGTTCAGGCAAGGATGGGATCCACGCGACTTCCTGGAAAGGTTTTCATGGAAGTCCTTCATCGACCCCTCTTAAGTTACCTTGTAGAAAGGTTAAGGCGTGTAAGCGGAAGTCCCCGCATCATACTGGCTACCACCACAAAAGGGCAGGATGATTTGATCATTAACTTCGCCGCCGGCCAGGAGGTTTTGAGCTTCCGGGGGAGTGAAGATAATGTCTTGGAGAGGTTTTATTTCGCCGCTAAGGCTAACGCCTTAGATGTCATTGTGCGCGTTACATCTGATTGTCCTTTGATCGACCCGGCTGTAATTGACCAAGCGATTCAACTTTTTATGGAATCGCAGCCTCCCTGTGACTATGTTTCTAATACCTTGAAAAGAACATTCCCTAGGGGAATGGATGTCGAGGTTTTTTCTTTTAAAGCTTTAGAAAAAGCTTATACCTCTACCCAAGACTCGGCAGAGCAGGAACATGTGACACTTTTCCTCTATCGGCATCCTGAGCTGTTTTCTTTAAAAAATTTTGAGAGTCCTACCAATCATTCGGAGTATCGATGGACTGTCGATACGCGTGATGATTTTACCCTTGTGGAAAAGATACTGACAACTTTATATCCTCAAAAACCCGAATTTACCTACGCTGATCTTGTGCAGTTGATGCAGCTTCATCCGGATTGGGCGCTTATCAATAAACATGTCGAACAGAAAAAAATTACCGATTAACCCTTTTTGATTGAAATCGTTGGGCTGTAGTTTCCCGCAAAGGTGCGTCGCCACCAGACACCATGTTCTTTCTTTTCCTCGGCACTACTGAAAGTATAATCATAGGCTAATGCCCGGATATAAACCGGTGGGGTGTTGGGGAAGGGATTATATTTTAGGAGTTTTACAACGTCGGGCGTTCCGCTCAGAAGATGCCCAAGAAAACTTGGAAACCATCTATCCGAGCCGAATTTTGAGAACGGTAAAAACCACATTTGCCAATCTAAGCGAGGTTGGTAGGGGGAGATACGTCGCGGACGGTGTGAGAGCTCGGAGGGTTTGTATTTAAACACGTATTCTCTCCACTCGACTCCATCCAAACTTCCTTCGATAATAATTTCATACCGTTTCGTTGTCATCACGGCGAAAAGGCCGTATCTGTTAACTAGATGAAAGGAATCGTAGGGGCGTAGGATTTTTGCAAAAGCCTGGAGAGGATAAAAATGATGACAAAATCGGATCACTTGCAGCGCTAATAAAATAGATGCGAGCATTGTTAAAGGGAAATCAAGCCACTGGGAGGTGGCTACAGGTGTTGGTGCTGTGAGTCCGATAAGCTCCAGGGTAGTGTTGTTTAGTAGGATGACGCAAAATATAGCCGTCAGGTGATTTAGAAATGATAAATTTCCCGTCGCCCAAATAAAATATTGCAACCCAAAGAGCCCTAGAAATGTAAAAAGACGAGTGGTTTCTCCAAAAAATATCCCAAAGGGCACCACGAGTTCACAGAAAAACATCGCGACGCAAGAGATTTGATGAACCCACATAGGGAGTTTATACATATACCAAGCGATGGTATTGGGCAGCGGTTGTGTTAGATAATGATAAGCAACCGCGGAACGGTCCCGCCAGGTTGAGTCTCTGCTTTGTAGTTTTACCGCTCCTGCCTGTATGTGAAATCTGAATAATAGAAAGTTTAGGCTGATCCAAACCATCACATTCGGCACCGTTGTCAGGCTTAATAAAAAGGCGTTAACGGTGATCTCTAAGATAAAAGTTTCCCAACCGAACCCTAAAAACTCCTGTCCGCCGGAAACGATCGATAGGTATAGAAAATAGAGGGCGAATAACATGACGGCGGGAATTATGCCCGCAAAGAGACAAAGCGATAAGACAATCCCAGTAATAGTTACGGTCAACAGGGCTATATTGCTTGAGTTAATCCAAAAGAGTGTAGGCACAACCCAATAGGCTTCTTTGTGGTACTGAGAATGAATGTTTTGCAGGAAAGATCCAAGGGGAAGAATTCCCCGTTCCCCCACCAGTCCACGAATTTGGAAAGCTAACGCGCCAAAGGTGAAAAAGTATATCAGTCCCAGAAGTCGTGGAAACCACTCAGCTGCAATGGTATAGGATTCTATATTTAGCATAATATCCTTACATTATGCAGAGGGTTATTTCCTGACAAGTGTAAAAATATTCATGCTTGAAATTATGAGGTTCTTTCAGTTAGTGTCAGATTAACAAGGATTAACCTATGCCTATAGAAACTATAACATTTCAACTTGTTCAGCCAGACCAAGAAGATGCTCGGCTTTTGTATACTTGGAGAAATGATCCTGTCACCCTTGAAAACTCATATCATTCTAAGCCGCAGACTTTTGAGCAATTTTGGGGTGGTTTCCATGTAAAATATTTTTCCGCCGGGTTGCCCTTATTGTTTATCATGCATGAAAATCGTCCTGTTGGCGTTTTGAGCTTTAATGACACCGTCCATCCGGAGTTGAAGCACCGAAGAATTGTAGAGGTCTCTATCAATATGGCTCCCCAATCCAGAGGCCGCGGGTATGGGACAGCCGCTTTAACTACTATTCAAGAGTATTTAAAATCTCTTGGTATTGATGATATTTATGCAGAGGTTAAGCAAGAAAATCATCCATCTAAACATTTGTTTGAAAAGGCCGGTTTTCATGAAATCAATCGGGAAAACAAATTTATCGACCAGACAGGGGAGATCATCCCTATCGTTAAATACATAGCCAAACTTACTGAAGTAAACATTTGGGATCGTCATTCTACTTTTGTGATCGCAGAAGCGGGGTCCAATTGGAGGCTCGGTTCGCCTCAACGCGATTTGTTAATGGCTAAACGACTCATAGAGTCCGCCAAAGAAGTCGGCGCGGATGCGATCAAGTTTCAGATTTACCGCTCTAAAGATGTTTATGTTCCCAATGCCGGAAAAAGTGACTATTTAGCAAATACAGGGATACGGGAAGATATTTCTTTAATCTTTGACGATTTAGCTATGCCTTACGAGATGATTCCGGAACTCCAAAGCTACGCCGTCAAACATCAGATTGAATTTATGGCGACCCCATTTTCAAAATTTGATTTTGCGGCCGTTGACCCTTATGTGAAGACGCATAAAATTGCCTCATATGAACTAGGTCATATACGTCTTTTGGAGCTTGCGGCGGCATCTCAGAAGCCTCTGCTTCTATCTACAGGCGCGGCTACACTGCACGAGATTGAGTGGGCCGTTTCGACTTACAAAAGGCTTGGCGGTAAAAACCTGGCTCTTATGCAATGCACAGCCCAATACCCCGCATCCTCACATGCCATGAATTTGTCGGCAATCACTCAAATGAGAAGGGTTTTTGGTGTTCCTGTCGGGTTGTCTGACCACAGTCTAGATCCTTTTGCAGCCCCCCTCGGAGCGGTCGCGCTTGGAGCGTGCGTGATTGAAAAGCATTTCACGCTAGGAAAGCGCCTTCCCGGTCCGGACCATCCTTTTGCGCTAGAGCCGGATCAATTTCAGAAAATGGTTAAAGCGATCCGACAGCAGGAAAAAATGGTAGGATTTGGGGTTAAGTATCCGATGAAGGAAGAGGAAGAACTTCGAGGATTTGCCCGAAGGGGTGTCCAAGCGATTCGTAATATTGAGAAGGGTGAATCGTTTGAAGAGGGTGTGAATGTAGAAATCCTTCGTCCAGGTAATCAGATGTTAGGAATTCATTCAAAATACCTGGACCAGCTGCAAGGCAAGCCATCTCTTAATAAAATACCGACAGGTCAAGGAATTCAATTCGAGGATTTTAATCATGCATAGCTGGATTCCAAAACAAGTATGGAAGAATATCACAACAATTTTCATCGATTTCGATGGAACATTAGCGGACAGTCATCCACGTTTATTTCAAGCCTATAAGACATTTATGGAGCTTAATGGTCGCACAGCGACGATTGAGGAATTTAAAGAGCTTGTCGGTCCCACGCTACCTGAAATCGTCACTAAAATCATCCAGAAATATGGGCTAAAAAGCTCTACAGAACAGCTTTTGAGCTCATATCGCAGCATTATGGACCAGGTATATACTTATGAAATTAAATTGTTTCCGGGAGTTCCGGAGGTTCTAGAATTCTTAAAAAATCACGGATTTCGTCTTGCGGTAGTGACCTCTGCCGATAAAAGGTATGTCGTACCCTTTTTGAAGAGGCATAAAATAGATCATTATTTTAATAATATATTCACTCCAGAAGGACCTATCCCGGGAAAGCCTGCACCCGATATCTATATCCAGGCCCTAAAAGCGATGCATGTTGATTTCACTCACGCCCTAGCCATCGAGGATTCGGAGGCTGGAGTATCTTCAGCTATAGCGGCGGGAATTTACACTGTATTTTTGAAAAATTCTCCCCAGGATAAATTAAAGAAAGAATATTTTAATGTCGTTCAGGCTGATGGTTGGAATGGCTTGCATAATTTACTAAATGAGGTGTTCCGTGTCACTTAAGTGTAAAGAAATTCAAAAAAACTTTTCTATTCGATTTGATCTTCATAAATCGCACCGTCATCTGACAGACTGGCAATCAGCGGAAGTAGATAAAATTTGGGCAGAGCAACAGAAGTCGCGTCTTCTTTATGACGGATTGCTTCTTTCGGTTAAAGCAGTCACGGATGAATTTCTAATCGGCGATTGGGTCGACTACCGATTTATGGTTGCGCAGCAGCATTCACCCTCTTTACGTACAGTGTTAAATATTATTCCAGTCGGTATTTCGGCTGTAACACGGTGTGGTGAGTATGTTTTGATTGGAAAAAGAGCAGGATTTCTTGCGAACTACCCTAATTGTTATGAATGTGCGCCTTCCGGAGGTGTTGATGCCGATTCTGTGAAAGGCAATGAGGTAGATATCGCGACGTTTATTTTGAAGGAACTTGAAGAAGAAGTCGGAATCTTTCCGAGGGATGTTGCCAAAGTAGAGCCCACGAGCCTCTGTTTTGATGCCGGTGCCCAATCCTATGAGGTGGTTGTCTCTATCGAACTTATCCCTGAAGCTTATGACCGCATCGTCCCGACGATGGAGTACCCCGAGATTTTTTGGCTTAAAAAAAGTGAGATTACCTCTTTCATCAATCTCCATAAAGACGCTATACTACCTCTATCGCAGGAATTGCTGAAGCGTATTGCGAATTCGTAAGGGGAGATCCATTTGAAGTTAAATTCTACTAGAGCTTTTGAAAAACATCTTGAAGGCGCGCACCCGAATCATTTTACCGATCTGTATTTGATTTTGATCAAGGATGATGAGGAACGACGACTTGCTATGAAGAGCATCGAAAAATGGATTTCGAAAATCTTATCCAACCCTCATGTCTCTATTGAATCCCATGTCGCAAATAAATGGAAGATGGGGGAGTTGTTAGCGGAAGTACACTCATCTGGATTTTTTGATTCGACACGGCTTGTCATTGTTCAAGAGATCAATGATTATTCCAAAGATGATTTAGAGAAACTTCAAGGGTATCTAAAAAATCCCAATCCCAACATCAAATTCGTTATGACCAGCGGATCGTTAAACCGGGCAACAAACTTCTATAAGCTCTGCGAAAAGCACGGCGTCATCCTAGATATCCCCGAAGAAAAAGAATGGGAAAAAGATAAAAATGTTGCGGAGTGGCTTGCAACACGCCCCAAAGATTACGGAAAGACCCTACAACCGCAAGCTTTGCAAACGTTGATGCGGCAGATCGGACATGACAAAGGTCTCCTTGAGCAAGAACTCTTTAAATTGACCTGTTACGTCGGAGACCGCCCAACAATCACTGCAGAGGATGTCGCAGCGGTTTGCCTTACCTTAAACATCCAAAATACTTGGCAGTTTGGGGAGTCTCTATTCAAAAAAGATTTTAAGACGGCTTTAGAAGCCTCTCGCGCGGCGCTATCGGACGGCGGCAATATCATACAACTGATGCGCCAGGTGCGGAGCCAGTTTGCGACACAGCTTCAAATTGCCACCATTTTAGAAAACGGGATGGGAGTTTCGGAGGTTGCTGCGCAATATTCTTATATGAAGGGATCTATTTTGGAGAGAAACCTCAATATTGCGCAAAGTCTAGGGTCCGAACGACTTAAAAAAGGAATTTTGGCAATTGATACGACGGAACTACGTGCAAAAAATAGCCAAGATGATCCACAATTCCTAGCAGATCAGTTAATTTTTACCCTAACACAGGTTTTATGAAACCAGCTTTATTATTGTTACCTAATTTGATTGCAGAACATAAACATCACCAACCTTATCTGCCGGCTTCAGTCGATCAGGCTGTCGCCACTTTAGACGGATTAATCGCGGAGTCGGAAACGGCCGGAAGACGCTATTTGGGTCGGTTTGAAACAAAAAAACCTGCAAGAGACATTCCAATAGCGATTTACAACCAGAAAACCCCAAAAGAAGATCTAGATTTTCTACTTGAGCCAATTAAAAAAGGGGAGAGATGGGGTTATGTGAGTGATGCGGGACTCCCTTGTATCGCGGATCCCGGCTCCGAGCTGGTTTTTCGGGCAAAGAAACTTGGGATTATCGTTCAGGCATTTGTCGGACCTTCTTCATTGATGTTAGCGCTTATGCTTTCGGGATTGCCTGCGCAGGAGTTTACATTTCATGGATATCTACCAGCGGAAGAAGCCGGAAGGGTGAAAGCCATTCGACAATTTTCGAAAGATAACGGAACGCATATTTTTATTGAGACCCCGTATAGAAACAAATATACGATGCAGGCTCTTATGGAAACTTTACCGCAAGATAAATTGCTCTGCATTGCGGTTGAGCTGACATCCACGCAGCAAAGCGTTGTGACACAAACCGTGGAACAGTGGAAAAAAAGCCCCTTACCTAATTTAGATAAGAAGGTCGTTCTGTTTCTGTTTCATTAATGTAACTCCCAGGCTTCGCAGCCCCTCCGGGACTTGCCACAGCCTGGGCTAAGATGTTCCAGCCCTCCGGGCTTAAGAGGTAATTCCGTAATTAAAATCCAGGGTGTTTTAATTTCGGAATTACCTCTTAACACAGCCTCTGCGTTTTAATGTTGCTGGTTAAACTGACGAGGCTTGTTCCCATTCCTCATAAGCTTCAGCAAGTTGTTTTTCTAGCTTTGATCTTTCTTCGATAACGGCGCTTTGTTGTTCTCTGTTTAGGAGGGTATAAAAATCATCGTGTCCCATTCTCACTTCAATTTCGGCGATTTTCTTTTCTAGATCGTGGCATAAAGCCTCGGCCTTTATCGCTCGTCTGCCGGCTTGTTCTTTAAGTCGTTGTTTTTTCTTTTGTTCCTCATAACCTGACTCTGTGTCTTTCTTTTCGGGTTGTTTTGAGATTTTTGTGTGGGTTAGGTAATCCAGCGATGTTTTTTCTACGAATTCTTTGTAGGTGCCTTTGTGGTCATTGATCCCTGTATGAGTCATTTCAATGATTCTATTGGCGATCCCCTCGATGAAGTAGCGGTTGTGGCTGACGAAGATGACTGTGCCGTGGTAATTTTGAAGCGCTTCCATTAACGCTTCTGTAGATTCCATATCAAGGTGGTTCGTGGGTTCATCGAAAATTAGAATGTTGTTCTCCAGAAGCATCATTTTTGCAAGGAGCAACCGGGCAGCCTCTCCGCCGCTCAACACGCGAATTTTCTTTTTGACGTCGTCGCCGGAAAACAAAACTTTCGCTAAAATATCACGCAGCTGTTGCTCTGTAGATTTTACGTTTTCCAGATGTTCCATCCATTCGAGCACGGAGACATCATCATGAAGGAGTTTCGAATGGTTTTGTGGAAAGTAAACCGGAAAGGTCGCATGACCCCATTCATAGGTCCCCTGATCGCTTTTGAGGTTGCCGGTGATAATTTCCAGCAGAGTGGACTTACCGATTCCGTTGGCCCCCACAAAGGCGACCTTGTCGCCGCGTTCGATTTCGAAGGAAATCCCGTTCAGGACTTGTTTTTTCCCGAATGATTTACAGATGCCATTCACCTTTAGGGCGACGGCTCCGGAGGGACGACATTGTCTGAAGTCTATATGCGGGTATTGCCTGCTTGAGGGTTTCATGTTAAGGGCCGTGATCTCATCTTCAAGCTTTTCGATAAATCTCATTTTCGACTGTGCTTGGCGCGCTTTGGATGCTTTGGCTTTAAATCGATCGATGAATCCCTGGATTTCGTCTTTTCGTTTGCCTTGTTTATCCAGCATGTGCTGTCGGAGTTCTAGCTCTTCGGCTTTTGTTTCCTCGAAAGCGTCGAAATTGCCTTTATAGAGTTTAATCGTTTGGTGATCCAGATCAAGGATGTGATTACACACTTTGTTCAGAAAAATTCTGTCGTGCGAGCTTAATAATAAAATCCCAGGGAACTTGAGGAGGGTCTCCTCCAACCAGCGAATCGAAGGTAAGTCTAGGTGGTTGGTAGGCTCATCAAGGAACAGCGCATCAGGTTTGCTAAAGAGCACTTGGGCCAACAGAACGCGTAGCCGAAGTCCTCCGGACAAGGTGTTCATTGTGTTTTTATGAATTGAATTTTCTAATCCCAATCCCTCAAGCAGGGCTGCCGCATCACTTTCGGCGCTATAGCCCTGTGTTTCTTGGAGAACGTGTTCCACTTCTTCAAGCTCATGACACTGCTGTTCGGTGAAGTGATCTAGGGTGAGTAACTGTTCTTTTTTTTGCAGAGCTTGCCATAGCTTTGGGTTACCCATGATGACCACGTCGATGATTCTGACATGATCGTAGGCAAACTGATCTTGTTGCAGTGTGCCGATTGTTAGCTGCGAGGGGATTATGACCTCGCCGGACTCGGGGACCAGCTCGTTGATTAAAATTTTGATCAGCGTTGATTTGCCGGAACCATTTGCTCCAACGAGTCCATAATGGTTTCCGGCAGTGAGTAGAAGTTTGACGCCCTGATACAGGATTTTAGGTCCGTATCTCATGGACAGATTACTTGTCGATACCATGTTATTTCTTGAACCACACCAGAATCAAAGTTACGATTCCTAAGACTACCATCAGACCGGCCGGCATGAAGGCGTAGCTTTGTGAAAATCTATATAAAAAAAATAGAGTAAGTAGCAGAGGTAGAGCAAAAGCAGCTGTGGTTGCCCAAGATTGTCCCTGGAATAGGCCGTAGCTTGTCGCGAAAAGCAACAGTCCGCTAATACCACCCATAATTAATGATGGTAGGCTATGAGCTTTGATATAACCCATGAGGCCACCAAGCAGCACGAAAGCACCGTAGACAGCAATAACAATGTAAGATGACATAAGGATTCCTTATTTAAAGATTTCTTTGAAAAAATTTTCTGCTCTATTCCAGCTTCGTTCGTTAGCCTTATGATTGAAAGCCATTCCCGAGCTAATATCATGGACTTCCGGGTTAGTGAAGGCATGTACGGTGTGTCCATAGATATCAATTTCCCAATCAATATTTGCCTTGGTCATTTCTTCGGTAAACGCGCGCAGATCTTGTTGGGAAACTAATGGATCGTCGTTGCCGTGTAGAACTAACACAGACCCTTCAATTCCGGAGGCGATCGAGACTGTGTGGGCTTTTTTTGGCCCCATCGAGTTGGAAAGAGTCGCGTGAAAGGCTACCGCGCCTCTTAGCGGAGTGCCGCTGCGAAAGAGTTCGATCGCGGCAAGGCCGCCGAAGCAGAATCCGATCACGGCGATTCTGTCCGGGTCTACTTCCGGAATTTTTTTAACAGCTTCATAGGCAGCGATCAGGCGATTTTGGAGATCTCTACGGTCCATAAAAAGGGGGGACATGAGTTCTGCGGCTCTTTCGTTGCTTTGTGCCACAAGGCCCTCACCGTAATAATCCGCGGCAAATCCGATGTATCCCAATTGCGCCATCTGTTCAGCTTTTGATTTTGCGAAATGGTCTAATCCTCTCCAAGCGTGAAGGACTATCACAGCGGGTCTTTTGTGCGGGGTTTCTTTTCCTTTTGCGACATACCCTTGGAATTTAATTTTTCCCAAGGAATAAGAGATCACTTCTGTGTGCATAGAAAACTCCTGATTTTACGAAAAATTTAACAGGTGAACGATTAGGATTCAAAGAGATTTCTTGATAAGTTTTCAGTTTAGATGGTAAATACGAAATAAAACAAATGGAGTTTACTAATGAAAGCGTTATTTGCAGCGTTAGCTTTGATGGGTACGATGTCGTTAGCGGGGACGGCAACTGAGACACAGGAGATCCAGTACAACACAACCGATCCGAGTGAATTAAAAGATTTGAAGGAGAGTTTAAACACCTCCAAAAATTTTGTCGAATTATTGGATCAGGAAAATTTTGGATCTAGCTGGACTAACGCTAGCACCTATTTCAAGATGACAATCGACCAATCCAGTTGGCAAGAAGCGATGACGAAACTTCGCAAGCCGTTAGGTAAGTTGATTAACCGTGAAATTGCGGACCAACGGACATCAAAAAATCCGGAAAATCTTCCTAAAGGGGATTACATGGTGGTGTTTTATCGTTCAAGCTTTCAGAATAAGAAACAGGCTTATGAGCTAGTGACCTTATTTAAGGAAGATGGGGAGTGGAAAGTGTTAACCTACCAGGTTAACTAGTAAATTCCGGGTTTACTTATTTAATGTACCACACAGCCTCTAAAGGCTGTGTGGTAGAGTCTAAAATTTCCGAATAAATGTTTAACCGTGGAACTGTTGTTCTTCGGTGGACCCTTTTAAGGCATGAGTGCTTGCCTTTCCTTGCGTAAGCACCGTCATCAGCTCATCGAAATAACCTGTTCCTACAAATCTTTGGTGTTTGATCGCTTTAAATCCGTAATCTTTTTCCAATTGAAATTCACGCTCTTGGAATTTTGCATAGGCAGCCATTCCTTCAACACTATAACCACGCGCCAAATCGAACATGCTTGCATTAAGGGTATGGAATCCCGCAAGCGTGATAAATTGAAACTTGTAGCCCATTTCTGCAAGCTTTTCCTGGAAAACTATGAGTGTTTCGCCATCTAAATGCTTCTTCCAGTTGAAAGAAGGGGAACAGTTATAAGCTAGCCATTTGCCCGGAAACTGCCTATGAATCTCTTCGGCAAATTCTCTGGCTTCGCCCAGATCCGGAGTCGATGTTTCACACCAGACCATGTCGCTGTAGGGCGCGTAGGCTAAACCTCGAGCTACAGCGTAGGGGATGCCTCCGCGGACATGATAAAAACCATCGGTAGAGCGTTCACCTGTCATGAATTTTTGGTCTATTTCGTCCGCATCAGAGCGGATCAATGATGCGGAGTGAGCATCGGTACGCGCGATGATGATTGTGGGCACACCCATCACATCGGAAGCGAATCTTGCGGTGATGAGTTTTTCAATGAAATCACTGCTGGGGACAAGTACTTTTCCACCCATGTGTCCGCATTTTTTTAGAGAGGACAGTTGGTCTTCAAGGTGGATCCCTGCGGCGCCGGCTTCAATCATTGATTTAACAAGTTCGAAAGCGTTAAGGGGGCCACCAAAACCCGCTTCGGCATCTGCGATGACCGGGACGAACCAGTCGATGTTTCCGGTTTTATCCATATGCTGAATTTGATCGGCTCGCATAAAGGCTTTATTAATCCGGCGGATTACTTGGGGTACGCTGCTGACGGGGTATAAGCTTTGGTCGGGATAGGTTTCTAGCGCATCGTTCGCGTCGGCTGCAACCTGCCAACCGCTAAGATAGATGGCCTTAAGGCCAGCCTGCACCTGTTGGACAGCCTGACATCCCGTCATAGCTCCCATAGCACGAATGAAATGCTCTTGGGATAGAAGTTTCCACAATCTTTCAGCGCCTTCTTTGGCGAAGGTGTATTCAATCTTTAGATTTCCTCTAAGGAGCTCGACATCGGCACCGGTGTAGGGACGAACAATTCCTTTCCAGCGAGGATCTGTTTTCCAGGAATTTTCTAATAATTTAGCAGTCATAACAACCTCATTTATCTAAATATTTGTAAGCATCGAGCGTGAGAAAATCCACGAAAGAGCTTGGAAAAATTAGCGATTCCAGAATAGCTTTTGCTTCTAAGAATCTGTGTGAATCTGTTCTTCCTTCGATAAGAAATTTGATTTGGTTATCAATAATCGTTTGATAGAGTTCTTTGGAAATGGGAGCGCCGTTTTCAAGGGTCACGCCGGTATGGTGCAGCCATTGCCAGAGTTGGGCTCGGCTAATCTCTGCCGTTGCAACATCTTCCATCAGGTTATTTATTGCCGCGGCGCCGGTGCCCCGCAACCATGATTCTAAGTAGGTCAGCGCAATCAATATGTTGCTGGTGACTCCATCTAATGTGATTTTTGCGGCGGGAATTTCAAAGTTTAACAGCGCCGCGGCAGTGGGTGTGAAATCTTTGGGGATTACATTCAATTGATTATCCTTTTGCCCCATACCTAAGCTCATCACTTCTTTGGCGAGGGAGACTAGGTCAGGATGCGCGACCCATGTTCCATCAAAGCCGTCTGTAACTTCACGGTATTTGTCTTCGCGGACTTGGATGATGGCTTTGTCATTAACAACCGTATCTTTTCGACTTGGAATGAAAGCGGACATCCCTCCAATCGCTTGAACTCCTCTTTCGTGGCACGTTTTGACTAGGTCCAGGCAATAGGCGCGCATGAATGAAGTTTTCATCGTTAGGGCGCTACGGTCGGGGAAGATAAAGCTGTTATCATAAGCGAATTTTTTGATAATGCTGAATAGATAATCCCAACGACCCGCGTTTAGACCGGCGGTGTGTTGACGCAGTTCGTAAAGGATTTCTTCCATCTCGAAGGCTGCGGGGATGGTTTCGATCAGCACAGTCGCGCGTATGGTACCTACGGGGATATTTAAAGCGTTTTGAGCATAGATAAAAACATCGTTCCACAAGCGAGCCTCCAGGTGACTTTCTAATTTTGGAAGGTAAAAATAAGGGCCGCTTCCTTTACCGATTAGTCGGTGTCCATTGTGAAATATAAATAAACCGAAATCAAATAACGACCCGGACATTAGCTGATCGCCGACTTGAACGTGTTTTTCTTCTAAATGCCACCCTCTGGGACGCACCATTAAGGTAGCTCGCGGAGTCTCTAGATGGTATTCTTTTCCTTCAGGGGTGCTGTGAGAAAGTGTTCCCTCGATGGCGGCGATAAGATTAAGTTGGCCTTGGACAAGATTATCCCAGGTGGGGGAGTTAGCGTCTTCGAAGTCGGCCATGTAGACATTAGCTTTGGAGTTAAAGGCGTTGATCATCATTTTTGCATCTGTGGGACCGGTTATTTCCACCCATCTCCTGCGCAGGTCTTTGGGGATTGAAGCCCCTTTCCATGAATGCTCGTTGCGGATAGCGGCTGTTTCGGGTAAAAAGTTGTATTTT
Organism: uncultured bacterium; assembly: GCA_964513575.1. Taxonomy (GTDB): domain Bacteria; phylum Chlamydiota; class Chlamydiia; order Chlamydiales; family Parachlamydiaceae; genus CAMFKA01. The sequence goes on from CAZENM010000009.1 coordinate 21,146, forward strand.
TTTCCTTTCTTAAGTCCTTCGGAACGGACTTTTCGCTGGTTTAAAAGATCCAAGCGTCGTTGGTTGAATGTGGTGTGCAACCTTTGCAAAAAATCCAGCGCTTCAATGGTAAATAAGTCTTTGTAGTGGTTTTTAAGTTTTCCTGTAATAACCAATGCGTTCTCTTTCAATGACGACATACGACCTCCGATACTATAAATATTTTCTATAACATAATTGCATAGACGTTGTAAATAAATTGAATAGGGTGTAAAAAGATAGGTCATTTATTTTAGAGAAGAAGATCAACATGGCTATCAGCGTATTCGAATTGTTTTCGATTGGGATTGGTCCATCCAGTTCCCACACCATTGGTCCTATGCGAGCGGCGAATGAATTTCTAAAAGAAATTAACGGAAAGAAAATCGAAAAAATAATTGTCGATCTTTACGGTTCATTAGCCCTAACAGGAAAAGGACATTGCACCGACATAGCGGTTATTCTTGGGTTAGAAGGGGATCTAGCCGAACTGGTTGATCCCGACACAATTCCCGCTAGAATCAACCTAATTTATGAAGCTCAACAACTTAGCTTGGGTAAAAAAGAAAAGGTGGGCTTTGAGATAGTCTTTCATAAAGACAAACAGCTTGACTTTCACCCTAATGCGTTAAAGTTTAGCGCGTTAGGCTTTGACGGGCAAATGGTAGCTTCCCATATCTACTACTCCCTCGGCGGGGGGTTCATTCAGGATGATCGTGATATACACGAAAATAAACCGCATCAATCAAAAGCAAATCCTCCGTACCCATTCGAATCGGCAAAGGAACTTTTGGAGCTTTGTGAAAAGCATCAATTGACCATTTCTGAACTCATTATGGAAAATGAAAAAACCTGGCGCCCGGAAGCTGAAGTGCGTCGCGGAATTCTAAACATTTGGAATGTGATGCAACAGTGCATCGAACGAGGATGTCGGGTAGAGGGTATCCTTCCCGGAGGACTCAATGTCCGCAGAAGGGCAGCGCCGCTTTATCGAAAGCTCCAGCAATCCGATCAAAATTCTCCAGCCCTTTTTATTGAATGGGTTAGCCTATGGGCTTTGGCTGTGAACGAGGAAAACGCCGCGGGCAGCCGAGTTGTCACAGCCCCCACAAATGGATCCGCCGGCGTTATTCCCGCAGTTCTAAAGTACTATCAGAAAATGACTAACGCTCCAACCGAAGACGGGATTATTACTTTTTTCTTAGTATCAGCCGCTATGGGAACACTTTTCAAGAAAAACGCCTCAATTTCAGCAGCTGAGATGGGGTGCATGGGCGAGGTTGGCGTTGCCTGCTCCATGGCTGCAGCAGGGCTTGTCGCCGCTCTTGGCGGAACAAATGCCCAAATTGAAAATGCCGCGGAAATAGGAATGGAGCATAATTTGGGGCTTACTTGCGATCCAATCATGGGTTTGGTTCAAATTCCATGCATCGAAAGAAATACAATGGGTGCGGTCAAAGCAATTAACGCGGCATATTTATCACTGCGAGAAGACGGACTGCATCGAGTCTCACTTGACCAAGTGATAGCAACTATGAGACAAACAGGTATAGACATGAAGTCCATCTATAAAGAAACTTCATTAGGCGGTCTGGCGGCAAATGTACCGGAGTGTTAAATGGCTTACGAAACACGAGAAAGCGTAACGATAATTAACGAAAATCAAAAGATTTTCGGAATCCTTCACCAACCCCTGCATATGAAGAAGGTGCCGGCTGTGATTGTTTGTCATGGCTTAGGGGGATCTAAATCCGGCGGAGGACGCATCTATGTGAAGCTTGCCGAAGGGTTAGCAAAAAAAGGAATCGCCACCCTAAGGATTGACTTCAGAGGGAGCGGCGATAGCGAAGGTAATTTCGAGGATATGACTGTAGAAACACAGGTCAGCGACACCCTTGCGGCACTTGATTTTATCCAGCATCACTCGGGAATTGACCCCAAAAAAATTGGTTTTTTTGGCTGCTCTTTCGGGGGCGCCATCGCTTTAGAGGCCGCCCGACAATCACAACAAGCTACCAGTATAGCCGTATGGGCCCCTTTATTCGACGGTGAACAGTGGTTGGAAAGGTGGCAGTCCATGAGCTCAAATTCCAATTTAACAGAAATGGACAAATACCGCTTGATGAGTGTCGGGGGATCGCTTCCCGGTGTTGAGCTCTATGCGCAAATGTTTAAAATCAGAACAGATTCCACACTTAAAGAATTGCATGAGGTTCCTTTTCTTCATATTTATGGGGAAAAAGATAACGTGATCAATTCCCGTCATACAGAAAAATATGAGAAGGGTCGTACAGAGGCTTCTGCCGCAACGCGATTCGTCCGTTATCCTCAAACAGATCATGATTTTTCGAACCCGATTGAACAGAAACAGGCTCTAGAAGAGACTTTGAATTGGTTTTCTAAAACTTTAAACCCCAGATGATTTATGCGTAAGAAAAATTTGTGCGAACTTCGTCTAGAATTCAAACCTCAATTGCCCGACGTTCTTGACGATGTCGAACTTTTGATCGGTTATGAACAAGAAAAAACCACCAGCAATGCCACCATAAAAAATCTGTTTCCCAAAACAAATTCAAAGCCGATTGTCCATTTTCAAAGGGGATATCCCCCCAAACATAATCCCCTAAGAGTCGGTGTTGTCTTTTCCGGAGGTCAGGCATCGGGCGGGCATAATGTGATTACAGGTCTTTTTGACGCCATGCAAAAAATGAATCCCAACAGCCTTCTTATAGGCTTTAAAAATGGGCCTCAAGGGATTATTGAGGGTAAATATACGAATCTAACAGCCGCAATTCTGCACAACTACCGCAATCAGGGCGGGTTCGACTTGTTGGGATCGGGAAGAACAAAAATAGAAACTCCGGAGCAGTTCGAGGCCTTAGACAGAATTGTCAGACAGCTTGATTTAGATGGGTTAGTGGTCATTGGTGGAGACGACTCTAACACCAACGCGGGAATCCTTGCCGAGTTTTTTGCTTCCCGGGGAAGGAAAATTCGCGTTGTAGGAGTTCCCAAAACTATCGATGGGGATCTTCGCAATGAATATATCGAAACATCCTTCGGCTTTGACACAGCGGCAAAGACATATTCTAATACTATTGGCGATATAGCCAGGGATGCCCTTTCAGCCAATAAATACTACTTTTTCATTAAGCTTATGGGAAGATCCGCATCTCATATCACCCTAGAATGCGCTCTGCAAACCCACCCCAATATCGCCCTGATAGGTGAAGAGATCTTAGCAAAATCGAAGACCCTTGCTGACATTTCCCGTGGAATCGCAAAGATTATTATGGAAAGATCAGCCCTTGGAATTGATCATGGTGTTGTTTTAGTCCCCGAAGGATTAATTGAATTTATTCCCGAGTTTAAAACTCTGATAGCGGAATTAAACGCGCTCTTAGCCCAGGGAATTACCGATGTGAAAGATCATCTAAGCGATTGCTCCAAATATCTATTTGAAGAAATCCCCGCGGAAATCCGTAATCAGCTACTGCTCGATCGTGATGCCCACGGGAACGTTCAGGTGTCAAAAATAGAAACAGAACGCCTTCTGATGGAAACAGTGCGTGAATGCCTTGACGCAGCCAAAAAAGAGGGGAGTTACAAAGGGAAATTTAATCCCCAGCCCCTATTTCTAGGTTACGAAGGGCGCTGCCCCCTCCCAACTAATTTCGATGCCCAATACTGCTACTCGTTGGGGTTTGTTGCGGCGCTAATGGTCAACGGAGGATACAACGGCTACATGGCTACGGTCAGAAATCTTCATGCGGAAGTAAAAGACTGGGAAATTGCGGGAATTCCCTTAACAACCATGTTCGATATTGAAACACGCAAAGGGAAAGAAGTTCCTGTAATCAAGAAATGCTTAGTCGATCTTGACGGGCCTGTTTTTAAAGAGTTTAAAGAAAAATCAATCAAATGGGCTTTAGTTGATGAGTATGTATACCCGGGACCAATACAGTTTTTTGGGACCCCACAGAATGTTAATAGCACAACAATAACACTCGAGTTGTTGTCAGCGACAGAATTCGCAAATCATGTGCATTGACTTTAAGAACTACCTTTATTGAATCCAGGGATGTACTTCTCGGCTAAACAACGGACAAGTTTTAATGATTCCGATTCTTCGGAACCATCGTTGGTTCTAAGCATATTCAAGTTATATGTGAGAGTTGTTACCCTTTGCAGCTGGGTCATCCCTTCATAACATTCAAACATGACCCTTTTAGAACCCTCATAGCCTATCGCAGGGTTAGGGTCATGGTTCCAATCATAGTTTTCGATAAGTGTTTCTTGTTGCTTTAAAAAAGAGGTCCAATCGGTCTGTGAATTCTTTTTCAGTTCCTCTTTGATATTTTCAAACACTTTAACCATCTGCATGATAGACAATTCGTTGTTTTTTTCGATAACCCAAGGGTTTAATAAAGCGCGTAATTCGTTATTGCTACCTATAGCAGCCTCAAGATCCAGAATACATTTTAAAAAACATCTTAGATAAGTAGTCGCAAACGGTTGTTGTTTGATCCATTCAAGGATAAAGGGGTTTTTGTCTTTAACAAGAGAGCCCTTCCATTCACTAGCCGAAATTAAATTATTAAAATGTAAATCCAAAATTGCTGCCGGTGCTGATAAGGGAAATAATAGCCGACATCTTGTTAATATTGAAATTATTGGATTACTTGTTTCTTTAGCGTGAATTTCAGCAGTGATCGCGTCGATTCCTTTTCTGAAAAAACTCCGCATGTGGTTTTTATCGAAAAGATGGGTTTTTCCGTAGGACAACCAGGTCATACCCGGACCATAGTCCCATAATAACGGATCTCCCTTGGATATTCCTCCGGAAACAAACATGCCGATCTTATTACCCCCCGCGATCACTTCGAGTGGAATAAGATTTGGAAATCCAAAATTCGCATAAATAAGAGCATTGCTTCTTTCGTGAGAAAACAGAGTGGTTCTATTATAGGCAGCTTCTTTGCTGTATTGATTAAATGTCTGAGCAAAGGTTTTAACTTTTGTCCTTTGTAGGTTGTGGTCAACTTCCCCGGGATAAGCACCAATCTGACAGCCGAGGGGAAGATCTTCCATTGCGATAAGCTCTTTGGAGAGTTCTGAGATGTGCATTAGCTCTTTACAAGGTCGAATACCTAGGCGGGGAGGGTTCTCGACCCATACTTCATGTAGTGAAGTGTGAGAGTACAGTTGTGGATTAGGAGCCGTCCATAGATATTTATACTCCGACTTTGGATAGTAATTGCAATCGCGATATTCAGTGATGCCCAAGATTGACTTTAGGTTTTCTGGAGCGATCTTTGAGACTAGAATCGTCTGATTATTATCCATAAAAACGGTAGTTTTTGATGCTGAAGTTGATGGAACGATAAACGAAACTAGATTTTTGATATCCATAGGGGTGCCATTCGCCTTGTTTTTTAGATGTATAGGCGCGCCATGATTAATAAGGTCTTCGAAAATTGCTTCGGAAGACAAAGCTGCGTGGTGTAAAGGGGTCCAACCAAAATTGTCTACCCTAGACAATTCCTGAAGGGTCCAGTTCTGTGATTTAGCAACCGCAAGAAGCTTAGAAACCACATGAGATTTAGTTTTCATCACCGCAATCATTAACGGAGTGAGATTGTGGGTGTCTTCGTCGCGTGCAAATAACTTTGTAAAGGATTTTTTGTTATCAAGGCTTGTAATGTAATTGTTAATCACATCTTCGGGTTGGTTAAGCGCTATTAGAAAGTGAAGAGTGTAGGTGATACTTCGGTGGCTTTTTGGGTATTCGGAGCGTGGATAGGATTGAGCCCAGTCGACAAAATTGGAATCTGAATTGTTTTTTGAAGAGGTCACGTTGGCGCTCATAATCATTACCTTGTGTATTTGCTGATTGTTTAATAAAACGTATAAAAAAATACGCCTTTTGACAATTCTCAGTCAATAAACTTATCTAAGGGGAAATTGAAATAATTACAAAGTCATCTCAAATGTCTAGTTTGAATACTTTCTTTATGGAGCGCTAGGTCTTTTTCCACTCTTGTGCAAGTGTAGAGAATGGAGTAGGCAAAAATCTAACAGGATTGTATGCGGGGGAAAGGCAAAGATAGTAGTTATTGGTGCCTATACCCGTTTTTTCGGTTAAATGTAGATAAATCTTTGGAGTATCAGTGGTGTCCAATGCGTTAAATCGTGCTTTTCCTTTTAATGTCCTAACGTTTTCGACATATGTGAGAGTTGAATTTTGATTGGTGGGGATTTTTCTAATGGACTTTTGGAGCCGCGCGACCAATTGGTTGATTTTTTCAGTGGTAATGCTCTCAGGTTCTCCAAGGAGTGAGTTGAATATTTTTTTAATGTCAAAGGCGGTGATCAAACATGCTTTTTTGGGATAGGGGTTTATGCCGTTAGCAATATCAAAAGCGATATTTTTAATAAAAGATTTAGGGGTAGGTGGCGCATAGACAAGTTTCCCAAGGTCTTTTGCCGCAAGTATACATAAGTAATGGTAAAACGGTTCTTCGGTATTTAAATGTTTATCATTATCGAAATCAAATACGAATATCGATAAATTACCCAGGCACTTTCTTTGGTAGCGTTCGAAATCTGAAAAATTACCGGAAGTGACCGGTTCGGTATTTCTGAGGCTCATACTTCTGAGATAGTGATACTTTTCTGCCTTGTTTGAAAGTTCTGAAACCCGTTTTATCAGCGGAATGATGATGGTGTCAGAGGTTACTTGATGAAGGACCTTCAGGGCTAAGTCATAAGGGATCCATTCGTTTGCGTCCGGTGTTCTAATGGAGGAGTAATCCACTCGCCTGAAAGAGATCATTGTGTTGGAGAGCTTGCTAGAGGGGTAAATTTCAGCAAATTCAAAATAATAGTGGTGACGAGCTTCAGTTGTGGCACACATTTTTTTGTCCTTTTTTCATGGAAAATCAAATGAGTGAATATACAAGTGGTATTTATATAGCGCAAGAACTGGATAAAATATTTTTTATGAATCGAACAGTATCATTTTTGGATACACTGAGGATAGTAAAAGACTCGTATATGTATCTTTGGGGTCTTTAAAAATATTCTCCGTTTCCCCATATTCCATTACTTCGCCCTTTTTAAGAACGATTAGATTATTGGTCGTTTGCTGAATGACTTCTGGGTTGTGGGAGATAACTATTAATCCAAACCCTTCTATCGCCTGTCTTTGCTTTAGGAGCGCAAGGATTTGTGATTCGGTGTAGGTATCCAGTGAAGCTGTGCTTTCATCCGCAATCAGAAAATCCGGTGATAGGCTTAGTGCTCGAGCAATCGCTACTCTTTGACATTGGCCTCCGCTAATTTGCAAGGGCGTTCTCTCTAAAAGATCGGGCGTTAGTCCAACTTCTCTAAGAAGGCACTCCGGTGATTTATTTATTTTATGGATTCGTAATGGTTCTTCTAATATATCCCGAATGGTCCAACAGGGGTTAAGAGATCCCGTGGGGTTTTGGAAAATCATTTGGACGGAGCCTTCGCGAAGGATTCTTCCTTTAGTTGGTTTCATTAGAGAGCATGCTAACTTAGCCACAGTCGATTTACCCGAACCGCTTTCGCCCAGTATTCCTAAAGAGGAACCCTTCATCAGTTTAAAAGAAATTGGGGATAGAGCCTTATGACCGTTCGGGTAGGAAAATTCAACATTGTTAAACTCGAGCATAAAATCCTCCCGTATATTCAACTCTGCCCTCTTCAAGGACAATCAATTGCTTGCAGAGCCTTTTGGCGATGCCGGTGTCGTGAGTGATTAGCAGTAAAGGTGTCTCGAGTGATGCCAAGAGTTCGACGATTTGTCGTTGGACAATAGGATCTAATCCTGATGTGGGCTCATCCGCAATTAACAAATCGGGTTTGGTTGCTAATGCAAGAGCGATTAATACCCGTTGCTTCATCCCTCCGGAAAGTTGGTTGGGATAGCTCTTTAAGATTGCAAGAGGATCTTTGAAGCCGACGGTTTGAAGCAGTTTAAACTGTTTTTCT
>CAZENM010000010.1:0-28718 GCA_964513575.1 uncultured bacterium
TTCTGAACAAGTGTTCCATGTGCCGGAGCTTGGGTGATTGTAATTGTCAAAGGATTCCCATCCACATCAGTTCCTAAGTTAGCGGAGCTCAGCGTAATTGGAGTATCTTCTGCAGTGTTAATGTTTGGACTGGTCGCCACTGGTACATCATTCACCGGCGTGACTGTTAAAGTAACAGTACCTACTGCGCTATCCACCGTTCCATCATTGATTGTATAGGTAAAGCTATCTGAACCGTTGTAATTGGCATCAGGAGTATAAGTTAGCGTTCCATCAAGGTTTTGAACAATGGATCCATGCGCCGGAGCTTGAACAATCGCAATTGTCAACGGATCACTATCAACATCTGTCCCTAAATTTGCGGGCGTCAATGTAAATGGAGTATCCTCAGCCGTACTAATATGTGGACTTATTGGCACGGGAGCATCATTCACAGGAAGAACTGTGATGGTAATGGTTTGTATCCCACTATCGAGTGAACCATCGTTTACTTTGTAAGTAAAACTGTCTGTCCCATTAAAATCTTGGTTTGGTGTGTAGGAATAACTACCATCGGCATTGAAAACCAAAGCCCCATTTGTGGGACCAGTAACTACAGATGCTGTAAGAGAACTTAAACTGGTATCAACATCGCTAAAACCAACAATTCCTGAAACCGACGAGTCTTCGTTAGTAACAATCGATCCATTTTGAGCAACGGGCGCATCATTGACAGGATTTACCGTAATACTCATTGTCTTAATGCTGCTATCTGACTGACCATCATTAACAATAAAAGTGAAGCTATCTGACCCATTAAAATTAGCATTAGGTGTATAGGTAAAAGTTCCATCCGCATTGAAAAGCAAAGACCCGTTTATAGGACCAGTGACTACAGATGCACTAAGGGAGCTTAAACTCGTATCAACATCACTAAACGTCACGGCTCCAGATATTACACTATCTTCACTTCCAGAAACGGAACCATCCAACGCAACCGGAGGACTATTAACAGCTCCTACGGTGATCGTAATCGTTTTAACAGCGCTGTCAAGCTGACTATCATTAACTTTATAGGTAAAACTATCAGTCCCATTGAAATTAGTATCGGGTGTGTAAGTATAGGACCCATCTGTATTGAAAACCAAAGATCCATTTGCTGGACCTGTCACCACCGATGCCGTTAACAAAGCTACACTGGTATCAACATCACTAAAATTAGCCGTTCCAGAAACCGGAGTATTTTCAAGAGTACTGATGAAACCATTGTTTGCAACAGGGGCATCATTGACTGCCGCAATACTCAAAGTCACGGTATAATCGGGGCTAAAAGTCGTCCCGTCGCTGACTTTATAGGTGAATGTATCTGTTCCATTAGAATTAGCTTTAGGAATATAAGTGAAAGAACCGTCAGAATTCAATGTAAGTGTACCTTTAGTTACATCTGAAACCAAAACAGCTGATATTGGATTCCCATCAACATCTGAAGCACCTTGGAGTACCCCTGTTAATGAAGGAATCGTTAATGTTGTATCTTCAGTGCCATTATAAGACTTACCACTTCCTACAGGCGGATCGTTGACTGGCCCAATGTTCATGGTTACAGTATAAACAACACTGTCAAGGGTTCCGTCATTGAGTTTATAGGTAAAAGTATCTACCCCATTAGCATTAGGATTTGGAACATAACTGAAAGATCCATCGGAACTAAGCGTAACTGTTCCTTTAGTTCCTTGAGTGACCAATATCGCTGATATTGGATCCCCTTCAATATCTGTTGCTCCTAACAATAAACCTGCCCCGGAAGAGACTGTTAAGGTTGTATCCTCTGTGCCTGAATACGATTTATTACTACCTACCGGCGCATCATCCACCGGTGCAATCGTCAAATTTGCAGTCATGACAGAACTTACTGCGCCAAGACTATCAACAATTGTATAGGTAAACGAATCACTGCCATTGGCGTTAGTAAAAGGGGTGTAAGTAAATGAACCATCAGAATTTACAACTACAGTTCCTTTGGATGCATCACCAACAAGATGTGCTGTAAGAGGAACGTTACCTTCAGCATCGGTGGCTCCCAAAAGCAATCCGGAAGCTGCGCTAACACTTAAGGTTGTATCTTCAGTGCCATTATAAGATTTAGCCAAGCCCCCATCAGGAGCTGTATTATAAACAAATTTCCAGAGTTCAGCGCCTGCGCCGCCATCTGATGCGCTAAAATACAACGTATTGCCAACTGCGGTAATATTTGCAGGGTTTGAGCTGCCGGCGCCTGATTTAATATCTGCGATGAGCATCGTTCCCGCAGCAGTACCATCACTCACCCACAACTCACGACCCCCTGTTGCGCTTGTTGCAGCGAAATAAACATGATCTCCGATCACCGCAAGACTTGCAGGAGTACTCGATCCACTTCCCGGTGCGATGTCTTTTACAAGAACAGTTCCTGCAGCAGTACCATCTGAAACCCACAATTCAACACCGTTTGTTCCGTTATTTGCAGTGAAAAAGAGCTTATCTCCGGCGACAGTCAAAGACCCAGGAGAGGAGCTTCCTGTTCCTGGATTGATGTCTTTGACTAAAGTTGTTCCTGCAGCAGTTCCATCTGAAACCCACAATTCTGTTCCTTGGGCAGCTGTCTTAGCGGTGAAATAAATTTGAGAGTGAAATACCGTAAAGTTATCTGGAGTCGACGATGCGCTCCCAACGTTAATATCTTTTAACATCACAGTTCCGGCAGCTGTTCCATCGCTCACCCAAAGTTCAGAACCTCCGGTTGAGCCATTGGCGCTGAAATAGACCTTTCCATCCACATACTCCATATTTGCAATAGAAGACCCTGTAGTTCCTGGCAAAATATCTTTGACTAATACTGTTCCTGCGATTGTACCATCGCTTTTCCAAAGTTCTAAACCTGTGCTTCCCGCTTTATTAGCGACAAAGTACAAAGTCCCGTTTGCGTTCAACAAATTGGTGGGATTAAGGTCGAACGCCAAAGTCTTGTTATCTGACCAAGAATAACTATGAACATATCCGTAACTGTCGGTAGTCGAATAAGTGAAATTTCCGCCGGTATTAGTATCGAGTATGCGCAATGCGCCGCCTACAGTGATTGTTGGCTCATCAGGGAAAAGTTGTGGATTAGTGTAATTCGGATGTCCGCCGATATTATAGGAAGGGGTCGTAAAAAATATCTTTGATCCCACGGCTATTATATCCTGGACATTTCCACCATTTTGAGCATAAGCGTTAGTGTTACCATCATAGACACCGAAAGCTTCTATAACTTGTGCCTCGTTTGGATTGCCGGCTACCCGAAATATGCTAGGATTCGCATTATATGATACAGGGGTGGCAATAAAATAAATCCTCCCATCCACGTTCACGATATCTTTAGGAGATTGATAAGCATCGCTTCCTGTTATTGATCTTACAACATTTGTACCCGCAGCTGTTCCATCAGTCATCCATACCTGTTTTCCGGCAGCTGACGTCGCTGTAAAATAAGTATACGAGCCAGCTTGCGTGAAATCCGCCGGGTTGGAAGCGCCAGTTCCACTAAAAATATCTCGGACCATACTATAGGGAACACCCACATTGATTGTCACGGTGTGTTCAACTGAATTGCTAGTTCCATCTGTTACGTAGTAAGTAAAGGTATCGAACCCGTAAGCTCCGGCATTAGCGGTGTAAGTAAACGATCCGTCTGCCTTAACAACCAAAACACCCATTGAAGCGCCGGATACAATGACAGGGGTAAACGCATCTCCTTCGACATCAGTCACTCCTTGGAGCAGGCCTATCGGTGCTGAAATATCTAATGTTGAACCGATTGCGGCCCCAAAAAGTTTATCCGTGGCACCAATTGGAGCATCATTAACAGCAGCAATTGCGATTGTTGCTGTCATTACGACGCTTGGCGTTCCCACGCTATCTACAATCGTATAGGTAAATGTATCAGCACCGTTAGCATTGGCATTGGGTACATAGGTAAACGAACCGTCGAGATTCAACGTAATTGTCCCTTTGGAAGGACCAGTTCCTAACACGACGGTAAATGGAGCGTTACCTTCGACATCTGTGACTCCACCTGCAAGTAATCCAGCATCGGCATTGACGACAAGAGTCGTATCTTCTGTTCCACTATAAACATCCGGAGTAACTCCTACAGGAGCATTATTAAAGGTATATTTCCAAAGCTCTGCACCGCTTGTGGTGCCATCATTGGCCTGAAAATAAACTTCATTGCCAAATGCGGTAATATTTGTCGGATTCGAGCCGCTAAACGAGCCAAATTGCTGGTTAATATCAGCCACCATTCTTGTGCCAGCCGCAGTTCCATCACTGACCCACAATTCCGTAGCCGTCGAAGAATTTGTGGCGCTGAAGACAACGCTATTTTGAACAGCCACAAGTCCAGTTGGGAAGCTGTCACCGCTACCTACTTGAATGTCTTTTACCATCACAGTTCCAGCTGCTGTTCCATCAGAAACATATAATTCAACGCCATTAGCTCCGCTATCGGCTGCGAAAAAGAGTTTATTTCCTGCAACTGTCAAAAAACTTGGATTTCCGCTAACTCCAACTCCTACGTCTTTCACTAAGACTGTTCCTTGGGCAGTTCCGTCTGTCACCCAAAGCTCAACACCATTAACGCCGTCATTAGCCGTAAAATACAATTTTGAATTGAAATCGGTAAAATTCGCGGGATTAGAATTGCCTGTAGGATTGATATCCTTGAGCAGTACAGTGCCGGCGCTTGTTCCATCGCTTACCCAGAGCTCTTGGTTGCCAGCTCCCCCCTGAGCACTAAAGTAAATTTTCCCATCGAAATAGTGCATATTTGAAGGATTGGAACTACCATCCCCTCGGATATCTTTTACCATTACCGTTCCGGCGACTGTTCCATCACTCTTCCAAAGTTCTTTTCCATTAACACCATCATTAGCAGAAAAGTACAAAATCCCATTGGCATTGTACATCTCTGAAATTCCAGCGTTAGCTGATCCAGCCGCTATTTCTGAAATTTGAACAGTTCCTGCGGCAGTTCCATCGCTTTTCCAGAGCTCAGCTCCCGACGCAGCTGTTGTGGCAGAGAAAAACAACTCTGAACCCACCTTTGTTAATGAGGTTACAGTGTCGCTACCAGCTGTATTGATATTTTTGATTTGAAACGTGCCAGCATCGGTTCCATCACTTTTCCAAAGAGATGTTTCCGATCCTTTCGTGGCAATAAAATAAAGAGATCCATTAACCTCTGTAAGATCCGAAAAGTTCGTATTACCTGTTCCTACCGTGATATCTTTGACCATATGAGTTCCCTGCGAGGTGCCATCTGTCACCCACAGTTCATTTCCATGTTGTCCAGTAGCTGTTCCATCGCTAGCCGTAAAATAAATCAACGACCCCACTTCCGTAAAGTTTGCCGGATTGGAAGCGCCAGATCCCGTATTGATATCAGCAACGCGGAACGGAGCATCCAAAACACCCACCCAATCATTAATGCGTGTACTATCGAAATAACGGTCAAGAGCGTTGACATTACCCACTTCCAACATCCAGTCTCCACCAAGTTGGGCACTACCGGTTTTGTCGGAGGAAGCATTAATCGAGATATAGTGACTAGAATCAACATTATCAACCAAGCTATCCAACTGGCCTATTAAGGAAAGTCCTTCGGTATTGATTGCAGTATTACAAGATAGAATATCGATAGAACCGCCGTTTTTGACCATCCCTCCCACAGATTTCCAAAATGACTGCAGATCGGCATTTTGATCTAAATTTTGCAAGGTCACTAGAACATCGCTGGTCATCGCAAATTTACCATCGGCACCCATCATAGCGAAACCAATACTCGAAGCTTGTCCGCCGCCGAGCGCATCCCCAATTTGTTTTGATAAATCCGCTAGAGAAGTGTGAAAATCATAGACAATAGCTGTGACACCTTCCTGAGCAGAATCTTTAAGAATTGCGGCGTCGGTAACTTGTGAAGAAATCACTAAAATCCGCCCATCAACAGCATCACTGTTCGTAGGAGTCACGGCAGGGTGATCTGTTTGTTGAGCTTGCTGAGCTTCTGTATGCGAACTATCGGCAACAGTATGTTCCAACGCATAGGAATCAGCAACCTGCGCTGCTCCTGCGGCATCCAAAAGAATTCGTTCTTCGAAAGGGATTATATTAAATCTCATAAAAATCCTCCAACTACAGACAAATCATAAACATAAATCGCATATAACTTTATTCTATCACAGAGCAAATTAACCAAAAGGAAACGCGGCAAATAAACAACCACTTAACAGTAAATTAACAAAAAAACGGAAAGGTTAGGGCTTATCGCACAAATAAACACCTAAGAGGATGTGAAGAAGCAGGAAATGATAGACCAGACCAAAGCGACGCTAAGGCCTGGTAAAACCTTTTGATTTTAATTGGCTGCGGCGGGGTTAAGAGGCGTAAATTGCTCTTTAAATTCAATCATTTTAGCTGCAACCACAGCTTTTGAACGGATTTTAATCAAATAGTCAATCACACGGTTTTGGTCTGGCTGTATTGGCGCGTTTGAACAGATTTGATTTAGGCCACGCTCTGCTCTAGTGACCTTTTTTAGAGTCGAAATATCCAATGTAATGGATGAATCTGTAGATGAAGACGCAGCGGCGGGATTCGAATATTCAGGAACATTTTCATTCAAAAGAAATCGTTGAATACGAGTCCGATTTCCCTGAAGGAGAATGTTATATTTTTCAAGCTGAAGAGCCTTTTTGCAGAGTGACGCTGCCTCATACTCAGGAATTGCTTCTTCGGTTCCCGCAGTATCCACTCTAACCCAAAAAACCTCTGTTGCAGGATCATAACGGAGCGAACTCATTAGATTATCATAGGAGACGCGAAAATTGATTCCTGGGAGTTGGTTCGGTGCATTCCTTCGCGCCAAATTATAACGATGAACTCGATTTGCAACGATATGGTAACCGGCAACGGTACATGTGATCGCTGCTCCAAAACTAATCATGAGAACAGGATATACAGCCAAAGAAATTAATGAAACACTGACAGTTGTCCAGTAGCCGGTTCCTAGAATAGCCATGCTAGGAACTGCCACGATAATTTTAGATAAAAAGACCGCAGATAAAGCGGTACTTACGATCCATTCCACTGTAATCGCAGCAATCACTTTTGATGTGGGCTTACAAACGGAATTTAGAATTTTTCGATAGCGTCCAGGTTGAAGATTATGTTTAAGAATAAAATGTCTTTTAACTTCCGGAGGACAGAAATAATTAGGATCTCCAATAATTTTATATGCTTTCTTTAGGATTTTTTCTCTGAATTCAGCTTGTAAAACAACTTTTGTTTCTGCAGGGGGAGCGTTTCTGTTGAAACCAAAGCATCTGGAAATATTGCTGATTAGTGAACACATAATATAATTCGCTCCATAAAATATAAAACCTAGACAAGATTATATAAGGATTACTGAGAATTTGTAAACAGAAAACTATCAGATAGAATAGAATACAGCCTGAATTACGATCGAGTAGGTATGAAGTAAAAGAGAATTGGGATTAATTTATTTGAACAGGACAAAGAGATGTGAAAAAATTAGAATCCGTTTGATTTCGATCGGGATTTTCTAGAAATTTCATTTGAATGAAAAGACAAAAAAATTGGCGAAAGCGAATTGGATCTCTATTTTTTTCACAACCCCTCGGTCTCTTCAAGGGGAGACTCTTCAAGGATAGATTCATCACCGTAGCCAGTTGCTCCGACGACAGGCCCTTCTTCACCTAAGTCTGCGATTGGCACAATAGGATAGGGTGGTGTGTCAAAGCTTGCTTCAAAAAACCGTGGAATACCTATCGCATTATTCAAACGCTCTAGAGCAAACATCACTTCACCGTAGGATCTTAGGACTTCAGTCGCTGTAACCAGGGCATCGGACTGAAATGTTAAAGCCGTGCTACCGGACATATCCCCTCTCTCAAATCCCCTTTGCCCAGCAATAGCCAGACGATTTTTTGCTTCTGACAGCTGCTTCATTAACACATAAAATTCGATTGCCTCCAAATAAGCCAGATAGGCAATTCTTACCTGTGAAATCACGGCAAAAGAAAGAGCAATACGTTGCTGCTGAACAAGATCAGCAGACATTTTTGCGACTCTTGCATCTGTCATACGTTCAGGGAGCCTGAATAGATCAAATGACACTCGCAGCCCAGCTTGCAGCCAATGATTAAATATAAGGAATTTATTTCCATCATAGAAGTTGCCGGTAAAGAAAGAGACTCCCGGAAGGGCGCTAATCATCGCGATTTTCACATCATCGGCTTTAACCAATTGCTGTAGATCTCCGGAATAGAGCTCTGGACGGTACATTAAGGCATATTCTTCAATTTCATCAATAGGAAGAAGATTTGTATAAATTGGAAATTCGGTTTCTTCAACCAATTCGAAAGTACTTCCAAGTGGAAGACCCATTTGTGAAGCAAGTTCTTGTAGAATTTCTTGATACTCTTTTTGGCTTCTAAAAAGGTCGGGCATATTTTTCAGAAAATCGGTTTCAATTTTGTATCCATCGACCCAGGAGAGCAGCCGTTTTTCTACATTGGATTCTATCCCTTTGATGATGTCCTGCATGTTATCTAAGATCACGCGGTTTTCTCTAAGGGCGTAGCGAGAGACAATAGCTCTCCAATAATTTTTTACAATTTCAAGAATCAGCTTTTGACGTTCTTTTTCATAGCCCATTTGCAAGATAAGCGTTTTATTAGCCTCTTGTTTAGACCTTAGCATGGAAATACCAAAATCCAGCAGGTTCCATGTTAGGGAGATATCGAAGCGATCGGTATGTTGTGTAGAAGAGATGCTCGGCGGCGCAGGGGGAACACCCGGCTCCAATGATTGAGAAAAGGAACCGGTATTTCGATTACGCCCGCTTAATTCCTGGTTATAAATGAGCTGTGGAAGCCATTTTTGCACAGAACCCACAACTAATTCATCCTGAATTACCACCTGTTGTTCTAATACAAGAAGATCCAAGTTTCGTTGGTTAGCGATTTCAATCACTTGATCTAGATTAAGAACCACATCTTTCCAGGGAGCATCTAGAGCAAGGATTGTTAAATCGTCTTGCATGTTGGCGTATCTAGGAGGACCTAACTTTACCAGTTGAGGTGAACAGGCTGTTAATAAAAACACCCCTATTGCTGCAGCTCTAATGATTGCGAAATGGGTTTTCATCTTCTATATTCCCACGTAATTGCGGACTGCTGACCACGGTTTTCGGATAATCCAGTAGAATAAGCTGACATTTTCTCCGTAAAGAATAGCCGTACCTTTCAACCCTAACTTAACATCTTTGTTTGTTTCTTCAAGATCAGCCTCTGCAATAAAGCTAGAGACCTGTTTTTCACTCATTTGAGTGTAGGTTGAAATTCTTAATAACTTAGCGGGTAAGCTTGTGTCGGGATTGACATTCAAAAAGACTTTAATGGGACGGCTTTCGTTTAGGGGGATATTATCAGCTTCCGGAACCCAAATTTTTACTTTAACCTGATCGGTTTTCGCGATGGTTAAAATTTTCTCCCCAATTTTTACCGGGTTGCCGCGCCAGTCATCGGGATTTTCGATCATCACAATTCCGTCGACAGGTGAACGGTAGTCTAGAAAAGAGGAATTGTATTTTGCCAATTCCAGACTAATCATTTCCTTACGTAATTTATTTTCTAACGTAGAAGTCTCTGAAAGTGCCTTTTTATCTTTGAAAGCTTGTGACATTGCTGTTGAGAGTTCGGCTTCGGCGATGACGACGTTTTTCTGAGCAATGGCTAAATCTTGAAGAGGCACTTTTTTATCGTATTGAAATAGAAGATCTCCCCTTTTAACAGCTTGACCGGCCTCTACATTCACTTCTTTAATCACCCCCAACAACGGAGCAGTGATCACGTAGGGATCTTTGGGGACGATTTCACAGGGAGCGGCAACACGTAACGGCACGCGAACCAACATCACTAAAAAAAGGACTCCCAAGGCACCTAGAACTGCCGGTTTTGTCAGGATTTTTTTAAAGTCGATGTTATAACTAAATTTATCCCAGGCAGCGCCGTAGCTTTTCATAAGAAACTTTAACAATTCGATTTCGTCGTCCATCCATTGCTTTCCGCTCCATCGCTCAAGCCATAGACCCAGCTTTAGCTCGCCTTTTACGTAGATAGGAAGCCACAGAATGGATGCGTTGTCATTTCCCTTTAGATAGGGGACATCGGGGCGCTCTTTATCAATAATACTTTTCGGAACAACGTGAGCAACACCCTTATCGGTCATCTCTTCGATTACCTTGCCCCATTTCTTGGCAATAATTGCTTTGGGATTAACTCCGGATTGTCCTGACACACCAATTAGATCGACGTTGTTTTTATTAATTTTCCACAGAACCGCTTGGCTATAGGGAAGAATCTGGATTGAATCATTCAGAATGGTAAAAATCAAGGCGTCGAGGTTACTGACACTCATTACCTTTAGGGTCAAACGATTGATCGCAGCGAGTAAGTGGACTGCGTTTACTGGTGCTTCGGCTGAAGGATTCATCTAATCAAACCTCCATTTAATGTATCTGAAGGCGATGCTGATAGATTTTTCAAAGTAATTTTTCCTGACATTCCGGGCCTGATTTTTCCATCAACATTAGGCACCTCTGCTTCCACTTTAAATTTCGCGCTAGCGGGATCGATGACGGGAGCAATTCTTGCTATTTTACCTTCTACAGTGACCCCTATTTCTCTAACTGTAATTTTAATCTTTTGTCCAACATATAGGCGGTCGATGTAGGTAGAATCAAAGAGCATTTTTGCAAGTAACACACGAGTGTCAACAACCTCAATCAAAGGCTGTCCTACTTGTGGAGTTTCAAAATCATTGACGAGCACAGCAGCAACATATCCTGGATAAGGAACATTAATATGGCAGCAGGAGTACTGATAGTTCGCGAAGGCAAGGTCAGAATTAGCGGAGGCCACGGCTGCTTGATAGTCTGCGACATCAAAATAGGAAGCAACTTTGTCTTTAAAAAGGGCTTCTTTGGCCGTTAAACCCACTTGAGCCTTATTCAAAAGACCGAGGGCTTTACCTATCGCCGCTTTGTAAACCACATCGTAAATATTAATGAGGGGTTCATTTGGTTCAAAAGCATCCCCTAATCTTTTGTTGATAGAGGTGATGGGCGCTGAGACTTGAGCGGTTAATAAACTTTTGATAAGAGGATCAAAAAACACTTGAACATAGGGCAAATATTGCTCATCCTCAGACATATCTTCCGGCAACGCATCCGCATAGCCTGTAGGCAGACTGGGAGATAATTCGTTTTGAGCGATCACGAGGGGATTTTGTTGCTCAATGATTAAACTTTTTTTTCCGCCGGATTTTAAAGAAAACCCAACAAGAGCGGCAACGACTAGAACCCCTAGTAGTATCATAATACGAAGTTGTCCAAGCATAAGTCCCTTCATCAATTAATCACGGTTAAAATCAGCGTTGTATCAAATTCAAAATTTAAATTCACACATTTCCTTCTTGTCTATACAAAGCCGTCACCTGACGTACCAATCTCTTAAACAAAGAACTCCAGCTTCCTCTGTGTTCCAAGTTGCCTGTTTGACCGATTCCAAGCATATCCACATTGTTATCTAGCTCCACGATCCCGAGGTAAAAACTTTCCACGAGGTAGGCTTTTTTGGTACCCGGATCAACAGAAACGGGAAGAGGTCCCTGATTTACGGAAGCGAGTTGCGGATAGTAAAGAACTCTATCTTTTATCGGCAGTATCCGAACGAGGCGTCCAGTGACTTTATCGCTAAATCCCTTTGGATAAAACGTCACTTCGTCGCCAATATTCAGGTATTCCACATCGTTTTCCGGGATATATCCTTCCACTTCCAGCTTTGAAAAATTTGCTATTTTTCCAATCACAAAGTCTTTTGAAAGAGCCTGTCCCGGCTTTAAATATTCGTCCCACGCGTAGATCTTTCCAGAGACTTCGGCTTTTACGTTCAAGTATTGAAGAGTATTTCGGATCCTGCTTACATTTGCGTTAGAAGCCTCTATCTGAGCTTCCAAAGACCTAATGATCACGTTAGATTCATTGGTTTTCTGGGCTGCAAATAATCTTTTTTCAGTTTCGGACTTCTCGAGCAAAGCCTGTTTCAGCTTTATCTCTAAATCTTCCGATTTCAGGCTGATCAGATGCTGCCCTTTCTTTACCTCTTCTCCATCGCTTACAAAAATTTGTTTTACAATACTGTCTTCGGGAATATATAGGGTTTGACCGCCCTCGGAAACAACAACACCCGAGAAAGAGACTGTATGCGGGAAGGGTAAGAAAAACCAGGCAGCAACAAGCCCCAGCGCGCAGCAGGACGCAATCGAACGTTTATTCCAGTTAAGGTATGAGCGAATTTTCACCAAATACTCTAACTCCGATTCAATAGGCCAAAGGATAAAGACAAAAACTTCTAGGAAGAATAAAAAGATCCCTAAGGCCTTACCAAAGTGGTAATAAACGAATACGGCGACTCCGATATACAGCACTAATCGATATATCCATGTGTAAACGCTATAAAGCATGTATCCGTTCAATCGACCGCTTACTAGACTTTCCGGCGGAGGCATATCCACACCTAAAAACACTTTTCTTAACTGCCAACGGGTTGCCGCAAAAGCTCGGGACTGTAGGTTATCGACACCCCACAAGTCGCAAAGAACATAATAACCGTCAAAACGCAAGGCTGGATTAAGGTTGACCAACAGAGTAGAAATCCATGATACGGACGCGATAACAAAGAAAACACTTTGTAGCAGACCCGGAGAAGTCATTGCCCACGCGAGCGTTGCAAGTCCCCCTAAGACAGTTTCAACAACCACTCCCGCCATTGAAATATTCAAACGCTCTCTTCTGTCGCTTAGCTTCCATCCATCCGTAATGTCTGTATATAAAACAGGCCATAATACGATCAGAGCCACGCCAATGGTGGGGACGTGAACGCCGTAGTGTTTCGCCGTATAAGCATGTCCTAATTCATGAAGGACTTTAATCGCGGTAATCGCAACAGCGTAGACAAAAAACCCCTGAAAATTAAAGAAATAGGTGAATGTATGAAGAAACTCTTCCAATCGACCTAAAATTAATATCAATCCTGTCAAACTCAGCAATATATAGATGACAACAGCAGTTTGAGAGAAAAAAGGTTGCACATAGGAAAGGGTTCGCCCCAAAAAAGCATCGGGATCGTAAAGGGGGATGCGAATATATAAGTAGTGATGCAATAGCCAAGTGAGCCAACTCACCTTTTTGCTTTCGGCTTGTTTAATAATTTCTTCGGAAGAGTAGCGCTTGATCAGCAGCCCGTGCTTTAAAGCCTCCTCAAAGAATTCTTTGATTTCTTCTTCGTTGACGTGAAGCGGCGCCTTGCTTTCGACAACATCAATAAGCTCTTTAGAAGTCATGTGAGGTCGCAAGCTTTCAAAAATCAAACACTCTGCCCAACCAATCTTATAATACTGAGCCTTGACAGGGTCATATAAAGCATAAGTCGGTGACCCATCCGATTCATCTGGCCCTTTGTGCATGACTAGATCTTTGCGGAATAAAGGAAGGTACTGAGGCTTTTTTGGCTCTCCCGCACCCATATCAATTTTGTACTCCACGAATTCCCCAAAATAATTTCTCTCACCTTACCATTTTGAAGATATTATGCAAAAATTATTTTAAATCGAGAAAGGGAGAATTAAAAACTACCTGACGGGTATCCAGTGACGACTTAGATGAAGATCTTGATATTTTTTCTTTAGTCCATCGATAGTACGAAGTTTTTCGGTACGATGTTTAAAGGTGAACTCAAATTGATTTTTTTGTTCTAAAAGGAATTTTTGCTCCTCATTAGAAAAATTGCTGGGATCATGAAAAAAAGCATCCACCTGCTCATGAGTAACCCCAAGGTCATCCAGGATTTTCTGAGCTTGTAGATCGAGGAGTTCGGTTTGCCTCTTGAGCTCCTGAACCCTTTTTAGTTGATTTTCAAATGCTTGATCGTTCATAAATTGAGAGTCTATCACTTTTAAACCTATTAGTCAAACTCAAACTATGAATTATTATATGTTTTTAATACCATTTATCACTGGTTTTGTTTCATTACTAACAACATTTTTGTTGGTTTGTATCTTCTTGTACCCCAGAAAAGGCGTACTTGTTAAATTGATCCCCATTTTTTTCAATGAAATCCGCGCCCTCGACAATCTGAAAATTCAAGAAGAGTTGACTCCGGTATTAGATGAAAAAATCGGCGATTTTTTAGATGGATTATCCTCACAGATCCCAATGGGGTCGATGCTGCTCTCCGGCTCATTTGCGGAAACCCTGAAAAGTAAAGCGCGTGGTCAAATCTTAAGTATGGTACCGGAACTAAAAGAATTGGCCATTCAAAAAGGGGAAAAAATCTTAAGGAAAAAGTTGGAAGAGAACTGGAAAATAGGGATTTTCAAATATGGATTATTCTTATCGTTGATTGGGGGGATATTAGGAACCATTTTGGGGGCTGTCGTAACGTTTCTTGCTTTTGCTTTCACTTAACACAGAAGGCACTTTACCTCAGATCAACCTAACAATAGGCCTGTAGGACACACGAAAAGAACAATTTTACCACAGAGAACACAGAGAGGGGCAAAGAAAGAGGGAGAGACGCTATAATAAAATGTATTATGCTTTGTTATGTATAGAAAATTTTAGTTGTCATCAGAGATCTTATGGGTAATGTAGCTGGGAAGCAGAATGTTTCAGGCGAACGCACAACATTATCTGCTTGATCAACCATGACACCTAGGGTGTAAAACAAGAAGGAACTTCATATTTTAGCATCGCGACATCTCCCCCTATCGCCCTCCTCTGTGCCCTCTGTGTCCTCTGTGGTAAAGTGCCTTCTGTGTACACTTCAGAATCATCATCAGACTAACCACAACCCTCATTATGGCTCGTTCATGTTGTGGTAAACAGCATCGACATCTTCTAGAGCCTCCAGCCAATCGATCAACGCCCAGTTTGACTTTCCAATTTCCTCATCCACGTCCACCAAAGTTTTCGGGATCATTTCTAATGATGCCTCTCCGCAGGTTACTCCTTTTTGAGTAAGCGCCTCTTTCACATTAAATAATTCTGCAGGGTCTGTGGTGATCAAATAAAGTTCTTCATCTGGTTCGAAATCAAGAGCACCGGCTTCTGATGCGATGAGAAATAGATCATCTTCGGAAATCGATTGCTTGGGGACTTGGATGACCCCTTTTCTATCAAAGTTAAAAGCGACGGCTCCGGGATTGGCGATATTACCACCTCTTTTATTGGTGGCGATTCTCATTTCAGAGGAAATTCGATTTTTGTTATCGGTCATCACATCAACGATGATTCCTACACCACCGTGGCCGTACAATTCGTAAGTGAGTTCATGAAAGTCGGCCTGATCCATGCTAGAAGCTTTTTTGATGTTTCTATCAATGATATCGTTGGGAACGTTAGCGTCTCTGGCTTTTGTTAAGACAAGCCTTAGGCGCGGGTTGGATTTAGGGTCACCGCTTCCCCCTACTTTTACTGCACTGATGATCTCTTTGGCAATACGAGAAAAGACTTTTCCCTTTTTCGCGTCGGCTTTGCCTTTTCGGTGTTTGATGTTCGCCCATTTGCTGTGACCGGCCATAAGATCCTCTAGAAGGTTGAATTAAAAAAGTCATGTTGATGTTTTTTGATCCATTGATCAGCTTGGTGAAAGAGGGTGTATTCTTCTTCTTTCTCTTTAAAAGCCTTATGATGGACCCTTGTAATCCCATTTTGATCTACAAATGGCGGGCACACAAAGTGAACCATTTCATGGTAGATCACATATTCGATCACATGCTGAGGGAATCGTTTGTTGTCTAAAAGCTTGTGAATTTTTATCAATTTTAGCGAATCTTGATAGAGTCCTAAGGCTATTTTAGAGCGATTTTGCGGTTTTTTTTTCGCATACCACGTAATCCCCAACTGCAGTTTTCCATCGAAATATTCTGTATTAAGCCGATCAAAAATCTCCTGAAGATCAAAGGCCGTGCCTTTGGTAGATAATTTTGATTTATCTAACCGTAAAGAATAATCTAGTAGTCGTAGATTTTCTTCGATATAGGCTTTGACCGTGTGATCAATCACCGGATCTTCTCTTCGGATGTAGGATCCAATCGAATCCATTATCTCCACAGGTGCTTGTAAAAACATTCTGTTAAGAGATACTTTAGTGCATTCCGGCTCCCACTTTACGCTCAGCATAGTGGTTCGGTTGTCATTAATTTTAAGTTTGATTTTTTTTCCTGAGCTAGTCTCAAGCTTTTCCAATAGGCAGATAGATGTCATAACCAAGTACTAAGTAAAGTTTACAAAAAACGTTCCATGAATAGTCGCCCTTGATAAACACCTTTATCTTTCATCCAGTGTGTTTGTCTTCCGAATTCACGGAAACCCATCCGACGATAAAGTCTGATGGCGGGGTTTTCAGCATACACCTGTAGGTGAATTACTTCAATTTTAAAATTTTCTTTTGCTAGATGAAAGAGATTTCTCAGGAGTTCTCTTCCAACGCCGGTCCCGCGAAAACCGTGACCCACAATGATTCCGAATTCACATTGGTGGGCTAGTTTTTTATAGGGATTAAGGTAGAGTGTCGCCATCCCGCAAGGGACGCCGTTTGCTGTTGCTGTGATACTGCATTTATAGCGGTAGAATCCGATCCATCGATTGACGGCATCAACGATTTCCAACTCATCGTCCATCGGAAACCAACGAGCGACTTCCGGTTCGCAAAGCCACTCTTTCAGGTAAGGAGCATCAGACACCTCCGTATAGCGAACATCAAAACCGGGAAAAGGATCTTTCCCTGGAGGAATCTCGATGTTTGGGCGATCGGGTTTGCCGGACATTATCCAAACTCCTTCAAGAAGGCGTTGATAAATATGTCTAGGTCGCCATCCATAACGGCCTGTATATTCCCTGATTCTACCTTAGTTCGGGTGTCTTTGACAAGAGTATATGGTTGAAAAACATAATTTCTAATCTGACTTCCCCAGGCATTTTCTTTCTTTTCTCCTGCCAAATTTTTCAATGACTGCTCTCTTTCATTGACTTCGATTTCGTATAATTTTGATTTGAGCATTTTCATACAAGTTTCCCTGTTTTGAATTTGACTTCTTTGATTTTGGCAGGACACAACGATCCCCGATTTTAAGTGGGTAATTCTAACTGCGGAGTCTGTTTTATTGACGTGCTGCCCCCCCGCCCCTGAGGCACGGTAGGTATCAACGCGAATTTCCTCCGGCCGCACTTCAATTTTGATGTCGTCGGTGATTTCGGGTGTCACATCGACTGATGCAAAACTCGTGTGTCTTTTGGCGTTAGAGTCGAAGGGCGAAATTCTAACCAGTCTATGAACACCTCTTTCTGCTTTGGTGTAACCGAAAGCAAAGTCTCCGGTAAATTTCATCGTCACGCTTTTAACGCCCACCACATCTCCCTCAACAGAGTCGATCATTTCCACTTTCCACCCTCGTCTTGCGCCCCATCTCTGGTACATTCTGGAAAGCATCTGCGCCCAATCGCACGCTTCTGTGCCTCCGGCACCCGAATTAATGGTAAGGTAGCAGGGCTTATTATCGAGTTCTCCGGAAAGCATCCTACGAACTTCCATGTCTTGCAAGCCCTTATCGACTGCGTCAAGCTCCTTCTGCAATTCTTCGACCAGCGACTGGTCGCCCATCTCATCGGCTTCTTGAAGAAGTTCTTTGGTATTTTCAAATTGAATTTTTAGATCGTTATAGGGCTTTGTCCAGGCTCTTAGGGCATTTGCTTCCGCGATTAACCCCTGAGCGCGATCATTGTCATCCCAAAAGTGGGGGGCTTCGCTAATAGTCTCTAGTTCTTTAACACGCGCTTCTTTTGAAGCCAGGTCAAAGATACCTCAACATGTGGAGCAACCTTTCTTCGATAGACTTTAGCTGTTGCACTGTTTCATTGTTCATAGAATCCTCTGTGTTTAGTGAGGTTATTATAGTACTATAAATCAAAAAATTCAATGGCTATTTTTAGAGTGAAAGCTCTCGCGGCTCGCCGATCGCAAGTTGGATCGGATGATATTAGATGAATTAACGCGGAGACAGGAAACCTGTGAGGCGCAAACGACCTGCAGATCATTTGTGCATCAAGACTTATTACGTCGCTTACCAGGTTAGATCCTGTTTTTTCACAGCCTCTCTATTGCTTATAAATCTTTTGTCCCCTATAGTAATAAAAAATTTTTAAAGTGACTTCTCCACCTGATGAATCCCTACGGACAACTTCTACTTTTAGACAATATACGCGCCTGTGAGTCAAAACAGGAATATACAGCCATACGAGAAAAACATTTGCATGCCTTGTGGGCAGAGCAAAAATGGCTTACCCCCCTATTAACCCATTCCGGAAAGACTATTGAAGTGATATCTCCGGGAATCTGGAACACTGGCGCGGGTCCCGACTTCCTAAAGGCCTCTTTAAGCATAGATGGGACCTTCCTACACGGTGACATAGAAATTCATTTAAAAGATGACGGGTGGGAACTCCACGGCCACCATAAGGATACACGTTATAATGATGTCATCCTCCACCTTTCATTATTCCAGGAAAGTCAGAGACCATTGATTAAAGAAAATCAAACAAACACTGAACAATGCTATTTGGATAGCTTTCTTACCGTTGACCCATATCAACTGACCCAACTGATAGACCTGGATCTATATCCCTATAAAGAATTTTTAGGGTCAGGGTCCTGCGCCCATACCCTCTTCCATGACCTTGATCAAATTAAGATTGAAGATTTTTTCCATCAAGCTGCCTTGTGGAGATCCTCTAAAAAATATGACACCCTAAATTTTCTTGTGGATGACTCTGCCGAATTCTTAGTCGCGGGTATTGCTCAGGCTTTGGGATTCAAAAAAAATAGCGAGCCCTTTCTACAACTTTATCGATATGTAAACAGACTCGATATCCTTGATGAAAAAACACTTCTGGCTACACTGATGAAGCTTTGTGGTTTTTTCCACGATAAATATCTGAAATTGTGGGAAAATGACTCCTATTATAATGAACTCTTTTCGCTTGCCCCAAAGAACGCTCCGCTGTATGCGTTGAATCTACACCAAATCCGCCCACTCAATCATCCCCTGCGAAGACTTGTATATCTTTCTAAATTCCTGACAGACCCTAGAAGGCACTTCATTCAAACTGACCTCATGAATTTATGGGACTCTATCGATTCGATCGAATCACCGCGTGTGGCTGTTGACCTAATCAAAACACTTATCCCCACCTATCCTGACCCTTATTTTGAAAAAAGATTTTTATTTGGAGATCCCACTTCAACGCGAAAACTCGGATTGATTGGCGATGAAACTAAGTCCGAGATTTTAATAAACGTTTTTATACCATTCCTACAAAACACAATGAACAGCAGAAACGATCAATTAAAGATATCTAAACTACTAAAAGCATTCCCTCATAGATTAACTGGAAAAATAAAATATTTAATTCACCGCTTCTTTGGTCAATCAAATAAAAAAGAAATCCTTCTAAGAGGTGATTTGCAGCAAGGAGCTTACCAATTGCACAAAGATTTTTGTCATCATTTCGAGTCAAGCTGTGAGGGATGCCCTTTCGTAAAAAGATATAAAAACTCTTTTAAATGAAAATTAAGGTACCTTTTTCTTGCTTTAAATCTTTACGCTTTGTACATTATTGAACAATTAACCCATAAACACATGGAGAACACATTATGGACCTTACAACAATCAGATCATTTATTGCTAATCACGGTGGAAGCCGGATCGGTGGACTATATACTGGGTTTCACGGACAAATCGCAACCTTAAAAGCATCTGAAGGCATTCTAGCTAAGACAATTGGTACCGTTGCATCTGCAATTTTTTCAAAATACTTTGTTATTGCTGCCTTTATTGCAGGTGCTGGTTACTGCGCAAACAGAGCGCGCCTTGCTGCTGCTGAAGCTGCCGCTGCAAACATTGCTAATGATCCTAATGCCGCTCCACTCTCTTTCAGACAAATTGTACTTCTACCAGCTGTTCGCAACCAAGCGCTTTTAGCTGTGGCTTCTGCTGTTGGTGCTGTTGCTACCTTTTTTGTATTCTAATTCAAGTGCGGCACTTGCCGTCTTTTTTTGATTCAATAAAAAAGCCCTTTGGTGACATTCGACACTAAAGGGCTTTTTTTTGCTCCCTCCTTCTAAATTACAAATTAGCTGGCTTGTTTAGAAATGCAATCGAGCGCCACAAATTCGCAAGCTTTTTAGGGCATTTTAAACGCGAAGGCGCGAAGACGCAAAAGGAATGCCGACTCTTAGATGGCCTCAAAACAATAAATTGATTGTTAGATTAAGGTTTGCTGAAAGCCCCTCCCATCCTTTGCGTCTTCGCGCCTTTGCGTTGAAAATCGATTTAAAAGTTTGTATTCAAAAATCTCAAACACTTTTATCATTAATATTAAAATCATTTAATCCGGAGCTAATATGAAAAAAATCAAGAGTTTAATCATTACCTTAACATTATTGTCGTGCTCACTTTCAGCTAACATCCCTTTTGTCAAAGCAGCTAATGGGTTAGGGGCAGCATCCTCTGAGTCATCCTTTACCACGCAACCGGATGATGAGGATGTAATTATCTCAGACAAAAGAGAGAGCCCCGAACAAGTCTGGTGGATTTCCTATCAATTTGGTTTTGGAAATGAATTAATCAAAGCGCACTTTCCCACAGTTGCTTCAATGGAGACAAAAAATGGATTGGTTACATTGTTGAGCGACCACAAAGGGGTTTCCTACGCTTTGACCGGATTTAATCCTCCAAGATTTGGAATGGATGCCGCCCTTTTCATCCAACAGCTTTTGTTAGAAATGAATGCCTATCCTTATATATTGGAACACTATGAAGTCGAGTTTCTAGGAGTCAACGGAATCAGCGCATTTAATGCTAAATACATTAACTTGCAGACCGGCGAGAGAATTCGTTCAAAGACAGTAGTGACACCTTTTAATGCGTATACATTGGAAGTTGTTTATAAGAATCACCATGATTGTGATTACGAACGATTTTTCGAATCCTTTACTTGTACTCTGTAAAAAAAGATTTTAGCCTTTTCTATTTGACCACTGATCCATATATAAATAAATCACAGGTGTGATCAATAAGGTAATCATCTGTGAGAACATCAACCCCCCAATAATCACAAGTCCTAATGGACGTCGAGCCTCGGCTCCAGGTCCTAGCGCCAGGGCGATAGGGATAGCGCCAACGATTGCCGCAAAAGTTGTCATCATAATAGGCCGGAATCTTACCATACACGCATTATAAATGGCTATTTCGGGAGATTCCCCCAATTCTTTTTCGTTGTGAATGGCATAATCGACCATCATAATCCCGTTCTTTTTCACAATTCCGATAAGCAGAATAATTCCTAAATAGGCGTAAAGGGATAAAGGCAAATGAAACACGTAAAGGGTTAATAATCCTCCGACAATAGCCGGTGGAAGCGTCGACAGAATAGTCAGCGGATGAATATAGCTTTCGTAAAGTATCCCCAACACGATGTAAATCGCAAAAACCGAAAACAATAGCAGGATTGAAGAATCCTTAATCGACTCTTCAAAAGAATTTGCCGCGCCTTGGGTAAAACCGGTGACATCCGGACTTAGAACTTCCGACGCTATGGCTTTTAAGTGATTCAATGCTGTACCTAAAGGCACCCCGGGTGTGACGTTAAATGAAATCGTGACTGCAGGAAACTGGGAAATATGATTAATGCTACCGGGTCCCAGCCCCTCGGACCATTTTGCCACCGAACTCAATGGAACCAGCTCCCCGGAATTGAGATTGCGAATGTACATTTGCTCCAGCGATTCAACTTTGCGTTGTTCATCCCTTAGGAGTTCTAAAATCACATCGTATTGATCCACCGGAGTCAGTATCCTTGAGATACGTCCTCCAGCATACGCCAATTGAAAAGCTTCCTCGATTTGTCGCGCGTCTACACCATAGGTACTGGCCTGATCGCGAAGAATTTCAATATTGAGTTGGGGGGTTTTAACCTCCAAATCTGTGCTAACAGCTTGGAACATAGGATCGGCACGCATACGAGCAAGGAGCTTATCGCCCGATTCAAAAAGCGTCTCTTTATTTAGTCCTTGGAGCGAGAATTGGTAAGTAGCTTT
Organism: uncultured bacterium; assembly: GCA_964513575.1. Taxonomy (GTDB): domain Bacteria; phylum Chlamydiota; class Chlamydiia; order Chlamydiales; family Parachlamydiaceae; genus CAMFKA01. The sequence continues at coordinate 22,296 of CAZENM010000010.1, forward strand.
ATTTGAAGTTCCAACGTTAAGTTCTATGAGAGGGACACTTTTTAGATAGGTATTGGCTCCGGGGATGGCGCCGAGTTTCACATTAATCTCTTGAATGACTTCACCGATGGGCTTCCTTTCACGATGTTGCTTGAGCCTGATGAACATGATTCCTTCCCTATATTGCGGGTAGGCGCCTAGGGAGATTATTGTTTGAATGTTGGGGTCATCCTGAAGAGTGTTAATCAATTCTTGCTGGTAAAATTTCATGTAATCGGAAGAGGTTCCCTGCTGTGACTGTGTGAATCCGATGATAAATCCGATATCATCATCAGGGATAAAATCGGTGGGCAGGACTTTGAATAATAGTATGGTAACCAGCATGCTGACCGCTGCGGCTCCCAAAGCCACCTGCTTGCGAGCTAAGACCCACGTAAGAGCTTTTTGATACCATCCTAAGGTGACCTCATTAATTTTCTTGGAGATCCGTATCGCCGCGCTATCTTTTTGTTGTGCTTTTTCGGGGATCAGCTTACTGCAGAGCATGGGAGTCAGAGTCAACGAAATAATACCTGAAGCTAAGGTTACAATTGCTAAGGTAATTGAAAATTCCTGGAAAATTTTTCCGATGATTCCGCCCATAAACAATATAGGAACGAATACAGCTATCAAAGAAATAGTCATCGACAGGATTGTGAAACTGATCTGCTTAGAACCATTTAAAGCGGCTACCCATGGAGATTCGCCATTTTCCACATGCCTGACAATATTTTCGAGTACAACGATAGCGTCGTCGACAATAAATCCCACCGCAAGCGTCAGCGCTAATAGGGACAGGTTATCGATGGTAAAATTAAACAAATACATCACGGGAAAAGTGAGTAAAACTGAAATCGGCATCACGATAGAGGGAATGAAGGTATCGCGCAGGGAACCGAGGTAGAAAAAAATCACGACCACAACAAGGACAAAAGAAATGAATAGGGTGTATTTCACATCGCTGACGGACTCTTCGATCGGTGTGGAACGGTCGAAGACAACTTCTAACTGCACCGATCCCGGCAGTTCTTTTAATACGTTCGGGAGAAAGGCTCTAATCGCTTCGGCGACTTGAATAGTGTTAGCGTCAGGTTGTCTTTGCACAGCGATCACGACTGCGTTCTGAACCCTGTCTTTATCGATGAATTTCAATGAAAGACGATCATCTTTGAGGCTATCTTCGGCTTTACCAATGTCTTTAATGCGTACCGGCGCCCCATTTTTCGTTCTGACAATCAGCTCATCAAATGCAGCTCCCTTAAACATTTGCCCATCTACCAGGATATTATGGGATTGTAAGATTCCATCCAACCGTCCAGTAGGAAGACTTGGATTCCCCGAATTAATTGCTGTAGCAATATCCGCAAGTGTTAATCCCATGTAGGCAATTCTTCCCGGCTCTACCTGTACGCGTATCGCAAAAGGGGACCCGTAGACAAATGCCTGTGCCACCCCATTAATCATAGAAATCCGTTGACCAATGAAATTGTTTGCCCAAGCGTAGAGCTGTCCACGCGATTCGGTTTCGGAAGTCAGCGCGATATAAATGATGGGGGTATCGGAGGGATTAACCTTCTTATATGTAGGGTCTTGAGGAAGCGTAGGAGGTAAATTAGATTTTGCTCGGGAGATCGCCGCCTCAACATCTTGCGCTGCCGAGTCCATACTTTTTTTCAAATTAAACTGCAGGACGATATTAGTATTCCCCAAGGTGTTTTGCGATGTGACGCTTGTTACCCCTTGGATAGTCATGAATTCCTTTTCTAGCGGGACAGCGACATTATTCGCCATGGTTTCTGGATTAGCGCCGGGAAAAGAAGCAGTCACATTGATTGTGGGATAATTCACATCAGGGAGGTTAGAAACAGGAAGAGCTAAATAGGACATGACACCTAAAACGCAGGCAGCAATCATCACTAAAACTGTCATCACGGGACGTTCAATGAAGGGAGCTGAAAGGTTCATGGTTGTTGAGCCCCTTCAACGACATGCACCTTTACGCCCGGGCGAAGGTTCATCGTTCCGTTTGTGATCACTCTTTCATCGCCATTCAGCCCTTCTAGAACTACAGTATAATCCTCTTCAGCAAATCCCGTTTTTATATTGCGAAGCTCAACGGTCTGATCTTCTTTTAAAACATACACGTAGGGGCCTTTTTGCCCTAAAGCTATCGCCGCGTTGGGGGCTACTAGAGCATTTTCTAGTTTATTCAGCAATACTCTGATTTGGATATATTCTCCGGGCCACAGCCAATAATCATCATTTTGAAAAAGACCCTTTAGAAGAATTGTCCCCGTTGCCACATCTAGGGTATTATCAAAAAACGTCACCACCCCCCGGAATACACGGTCTTTAACCTCGGGGATTCGGACTTCCACAATCTTTTCCGACATTGCAAAAAGTTGTTTCACTTCGTAGATATACCTTTGGGACAATGTAAATACTGCGTATAGGGGGTTCATCTGGCGAATGGTCGTAAGCATATTTGTATCATTTGCCCGCACATAGTTTCCGGGGTCAACATTATAGCGGCTGATTCTTCCCTCAATTGGAGAATATATCGTACAGTAGTCAAGCCTGATCGCAGCAAGAGTGACGTCTGCAAGATCTTGGAGCACCTGCCCCTCCCAAAACTCCACATCTCTTTTATATTCGTCATAGTTGAGTTTTGAAACGTAGTCGTCTTTAACAAGTTGGGAATAGCGTTCAAGCTTCTTTTTAGAAAATTCTAGAAAAGCTTGATCTTTGATAAGGACTCCTTTAGCCCGATTAAGTTCGGCCTGGAAGGGGCGTTGATCGATTTTATAGAGCAGTTCTCCCTTTTTTACTCGATGACCTTGCCCGACATACACCTCTTCGATGATTCCGTCTACTTGAGAACGCACATCTACAGAGACCGGAGAGTCCATTTTACCAATTGCGGGTATATAGATTTGAACATCTTTTCGTTTTAGCTCACCAACGGACACCTGTATTATGCGATCGCGTTTTTCGGCTTGTCCACCACCCCAGCAGGATGACAGGACGAAAATCAAAAGACTTAGAACAATTCTTCCGGGATAAATCATGGGTCAAGCACTCCTGTTGAATAGGCGACATCCGCCAGTGAAACCATCCAATTCGTCCTGGATTGAATCCGTTTAAATCGAGCGTCTGCTAGGGAAGCCTGGGCATTTAAGAGATCAACAATGGTGACTGTTCCCATTTTATAACTTTCCAAAGTCGCTCGATAGGCCTCATCTGAATACCTCAGATAATCTTCACTCGTTTTCACCTGTTTGACGGCTGTTTGAAATAGGTTATAGCTTGTCACAACATCCAAGATGATAGAAGATTCCACATCTTTTACATTAGCGTAGGTCGCGCGAATTTTTTCTTGGGCTCGTTTTTTTAAGTTTTCGTAATAAAATCCCTTAAAGATAGGTATCTGTAGAGTGATGCCTCCGGTATAGGTCCGCGTATTAAAATGGGGAACATCAATATAATTATATTGTTGTAAATCAGCTGTCGCAAAGAGAATCGGCAAGCCAGCGGATTTTGCCACTATATACTGGGCTTCTGACTGAAGAAACTGGGAATAGGCTGCATTTAGATCGGGCCGGCGGGCTTTGGCGGTGTCGACCAACTGATCCACTCCTTCCAAAGTTTTATCCAACGGTAAATCTTCCGGAAGGTTGCTTACTTCGATCGATTCATTTGCGGGAAGTCCTAAAGCGTTGGCAAGATCTCCACGGGTAATCCCTAGCTGGCCTATTGCGCTCTCCACTTGCAGTTGCGCATTTGATCTATTGGAAAGCGCTTGCAGAACATCTACCTTTGTAGAGACCCCGGCTTGGTGGGAGCTTTCTGTTGCGGCTAATGTTGTTTCCGCGTCTTGTAGATCTTGATACCTAGCCTCCAGTTGCGCCTGGGCGTTTTGCACAGAATAATACGCCTGCAGAACGTTAAAGATGACTGTCTGAAGTATTCGATGCTGAGTCCAGTTCGCCATTAATAAAGCCTGGCGAGCGTCTTCTATCCTTCCTCCGCGCCCTCCAAAATCCAACATCAGATAAGAAACTGTTAATTGTGGGGTTAGGGTTTGATTGTAGAAAGGAATCACGCTAATCACAGCGCCGGTATTGATATCAATTTCGCTACCTGGAGCACCTGCGGGTCCAAAATGAAGCTTGTTAAAGTCTAGTGTTTCACTGAAATTAATTTCCGGAAATAGTTCATTTTCGGAAAGTCGCCACGTCCTGGCGGCGATGCGCGCATCGAACCAGGCTCTTTGTGTTCTTGGATTATTTCTGAGGGCTAAATCAATGAGATCTGCTACATCCAGGACTTTGCCGTCTAAAAACCAAGACAGATCTTCCAAAGTATTCTTTTTTGCGTAGGTCGGAAAGCAGGGTGTCCATGCCATCGAGGGATCCGGCGACACCACCCCCCGAATAGTAGGATCATTCATCATGTTGCAAGAAGTCATTAGAAATAAAAGGATGGAGAAAGCCACCTTCATGTCGCGTGCTTAAGTATAGGATTTTTTGCCGCGGCTACTTCATCTAACCGGGTGACCGGTTTTGTATGGGGAGCGGTTTTTACCAATTCGGGATCTCGTTGGATTTCATCGATGATGCTGTGAAGAATCGCAATAAAATGATCTAAAGTCGCCTTTGATTCCGACTCCGTCGGTTCGATGAGCATACACTCCTTAATGATCAATGGGAAATAGACTGTGGGAGCATGAACATTGTAATCGAGCAGTCGTTTGGCAATATCCAAAGCCCTAACCCCCTTATCCAAAAACGTATCGGCCTGCACTACAAATTCATGCATACATGGTTGGGGATAGGGAACTGTCAGGTATTTGGCTATCTGACTCTTCAGATAGTTCGCATTCAAGACAGCCATTTCGGCGATTTTCCGTAATCCATAGTGTCCATGGAGTTTAGCGTAAATATAGGCACGCAGATAAATGCCAAAATTCCCATGAAAGGAAGCTATTGCTCCAATGCTTTCCGAATCATTCCATCGGACCCGAAAACTGCCTTCAGGGGCCTGTTCCACTTTTGGAACGGGAAGGAACTCCTTCAACTTATCGTTGCACAACACCGGACCTGAACCGGGGCCACCTCCCCCGTGTGGAGTAGAAAACGTTTTATGCAAATTTAAGTGCATTACATCAAAGCCCATATCTCCCGGACGAACCACATGTAAAATGGGGTTCAGGTTGGCGCCGTCGTAATAGAGGAGACCACCATGCGAATGGACAATTTGAGCGATCTCTAAAATTTTCGGAGAAAACAGCCCTAAAGTATTAGGATTTGTTAACATTAATCCCGCGGTTCTTTCCGAGACAAGCTCCTTTAAATGAGCGACATCAAGGTCACCCTGCGCATCTGTGCGAATCGATAGAATCTTATAACCTGCCATAGCGGCAGTCGCAGGGTTCGTGCCGTGGGCGTTATCCGGGATCAATATTTCAGTCCGCTGAGCATCCCCACGCTTTACATGATAGGCGGAAATCATTCGGATGCCTACAAACTCCCCCTGGGCGCCGGCATTGGGAAGGAGAGTTCCCGCCGTCATTCCACCCACCTCGCATAACAGCTCCAATAGCTCTACAACAAGTTGTAAATTACCCTGAACAAGGCTATCGGGAGCTAAAGGATGGGTCTGAGTAAATCCAGTCAGTCCGGCGCATAATTCATTTACCCGTGGATTGAGTTTCATCGTGCAACTACCGAGGGGATAGAAATGGGTGTCTATTCCCATATTACGGCTAGCCAGCCCTGAAAAATGGCGTGTTAAATCCAATTCAGAGACTTCGGGAAAGTGCAGGGGGGCTGTCCGGAGAAGCTCTTGAGGAGGTAAAAACTGCTCAAAGGCGCTATGGGATCTAGGAAGAGAATAGGCGTGCTGCCCTTCTTGAGATTTTTCAAAAATCGTTTTCGTCATAGAGTCTTCTCCAACCTTTCAGCAACTTCAATAAAACGGTCTAACTGGCTCTTGTGTTTTGTTTCTGTCACAGCAATCAGCAGGCAATCGTTAAACTGGGGGTAAAATCTTCCTAAATCCAATCCGGGAACGATTCCTTGGTCGAGGAAATAGGCGCAGACTTTTTCTAGGGGTTTGGAGAATTTTACAGTAAATTCATTAAAAATTGGCTGGTCATTCAAAAGTTGAATGCCTTGGATAGATGAAAGCTTTTGACGCAAGTAAGACGCTCGTTGGTAATTTGTTAGGGCTAGCTCGTGAATCCCTTTTTTTCCATACCACAACATTGCGATAAGGCTTGCTAAGGCAGCTAATGCCTGATTTGAGCAGATATTAGAGGTAGCCTTTTCACGTCGAATATGTTGTTCCCGCGCCTGCAACGTCAGCACAAAACCGCGTTTGCCGTTGTGGTCCGTGGTTTGGCCG
>CAZENM010000011.1:0-27909 GCA_964513575.1 uncultured bacterium
GAAACATTACCTATCGACAAGGCTGACCTTTGTGTGATTTTTCACCTTCCTCAGCCCGGTGGAGCCATTAACCAAGTAGATCTGCAGTTTGCCTTAAGGCTTCCCTACCGTTCTAAACCGTTGCATGTTTCTAATATCCGTCAGTTTCTGAACGCGCTGCATTATCAGGAATCGATTTATATTGGGACCAAAAGATATTTTTTCACTTTTGATTCATTTGAGCCCGCAACACGGACACTGCTGCGGATGCTTATGGATGCCGCTCGCTTTTCCGAGGAGCGTGAAGACAAAAATTCGAAGTTGACAACCGTCGATGGCGAGGTCTTTGGTTCAGTTTTAGCCCAGGTGTTCGACTACGTCTCATTGTCGCTCACTACAATTAAGTCTCGCGCTAATGATGACGAGAATGAGCTTCCATTGCTGCCGGGATTCTATCACCGTACTTTTGAGGAGCCGCTCCGTTGTTCCACGTCCCCGGCTCAGCTTCAGTGCGAGATAGAACTCCTCTCTGTACCGGCTCCAAAGTTGCTCTTAAGGCCCGGTATTCTTTTAAACAGTGAAAAGGTCATGAGCCCGAATGAAGCGCATTACTTTGAAAGTTCAAAACCGGGGATTATTGACGAGGGCGTTTATTACCGTTTTCAGAACAATTTGAAAAGAAAGCACCTGCGCGAGTTGCCGGGGCTTGCTGATATGACCATTCCCGAGCCATTATTTGGAACATTTGTAGAAAATTCTATTCCCGAGTCTCTCCGTTATGTGAAGTTAGTGAACCAGGATGTATTAGAAAAGTTTGTGACAATTCCTTTTAGCGGTCAATTGAGCGCCGAGTGCGACATTAGTTACTTGAACGGGGAATTGGAAGCGTCGTTATACTTTCTGTATGACAATGTAAAGATTCCGGCTTCCAGCGCTTTATTGACGCTGGATCATATTACCCCTTTTGTGACCAAAGAGGGGGTTTTGGCTAGAAATCTGACGCAAGAGCAAAACATCATTGAAGACCTGTTCCAGGACTATATCTACGACCCTGCTCAGAATGTTTTTTCTGCGAAAACCGACAAGAAAATTATTGAATTCATGACCGAAGTGGTCCCCCGCAACCAATCGATCGTAAAGTTTAATTGCCCGCAAAACCTGCTGGATCAATTTATTTATGATGATACCCACTTTAAGATCCATTTTTCTGAAACCAAAAGAATCGATCTTTATAATGTAGAGTTGCAGGTCAGCGGTGATCTGAATGGGGTGACTGTCGATGCCCTTTGGGATTGTCTTTCAACGAAAAAAGCTTATATTGAACTTCCTTCCAAAAAAATGATTCGGAAGAAGGGGAGTGAGACCAGTCAAAAATCTAATAAAATCTTAGTATTAGATTTGGACCGAATAGCTCCGGTCATTCAGATATTCGATGAAATCGGCTTACAGGGCATTGAAAATCATTCGCAAGAACGCCCCCGTTGGAGTCTTGCAAGCATCAGCGAAGATCAGTTTAAAGATCGGCCGATTGAATTTTCTATGACAGATAACCTTATAGAAATACAACAGCAGATGCTTGGGCAAAGAGACTTTATTCCCAGTCCGCTTCCGGAAGCCATTAACGCAACGCTCCGCACTTACCAGATCGATGGGGTGTCCTGGCTGGAAAGACTTCGAAGCATGCATTTAAATGGAATTTTAGCTGATGATATGGGGTTAGGTAAAACACTTCAGGCAATTATCGCCCTCACACAAAACCACCAAAGAAAAAATGGCGGTGTGTCGATTGTGGTTTGTCCTACCTCCTTAGTTTATAACTGGAAGGCGGAGCTTAATAAATTCAATCCGAAGTTGAAAGTTCTGCCGGTGGACGGAACTCCGGCCCAGCGCAAAAAGCTGCAAAGCGATTTGAAAAAATACGATGTGATCATCACCTCCTATAGCCTTATGCAAAAAGATATCGAATTTTATAGTACGATTCCTTTTGCTTATGCAATTTTAGATGAAGCTCAACACATTAAAAACCGCGGAACGCGGAACGCCAAATCCGTAAAACTGATCCAAGCGGCTCACCGTTTGATTTTGACCGGTACTCCAATAGAGAACTCATTAGATGAGCTGTGGAGTCTCTTTGACTTCCTAATGCCAGGGCTTCTAAGTAGTTACGATCGTTTTGTCGAGAAATATGTCAGAACACCCGCACAGCCCCAAGGACGAAATCTTGAAGGACTTCGTCGTAAGGTGTCTCCGTTTATTTTAAGAAGAATGAAAAGAGACGTGCTAGAAGAATTGCCTCCGGTATCCGAAATTGTTTATCATTGCCACCTGACCGAAGTTCAGCGAGAATTTTACCAAGCTTATGCGGAATCGGCTAGGGAAGAGCTGTCAAAATTAGTGAAAAAAGAGGGATTTGATAAAGTACAGATCCACGTTTTAGCCACACTTACCCGATTAAAGCAAATTTGTTGCCACCCGGCGATTTTCGCAAAAGAAAGTGCGGAGCAGGGCGATTCGGCTAAGTACGATATGCTTATGGAGCTTCTACAGTCACTTATAGAGGGACGTCATAAAACCGTTATCTTTAGTCAGTACACAAAAATGTTAAACATTATGCGTGAAGATTTGCAGCAGTTAGGGATAAAATTTCAATATTTAGATGGGACAAGTAAAAATCGATTGGAAATTGTAAACGAATTCAACGATAATGCGGACATTCCAGTTTTCCTCGTTTCTTTAAAAGCGGGGGGATCGGGATTAAATCTTGTCGGTGCCGATACTGTAATCCATTACGATATGTGGTGGAATCCGGCCGTCGAAAACCAGGCAACCGATCGCGTTCACCGTCTTGGACAGAAAAACTCTGTTTCTTCCTATAAGCTTGTCACTTTGGGGACTATCGAGGAAAAAATCGTCGAGCTTCAAAATAGGAAGAGGGGACTAGTGAATAAGGTTGTTGGTTGTGACGATGATACGATTGCAAAATTAACTTGGGAAGAGGTGCTAGAACTGCTCCAAACCTAACACGAGGAATACATGTCAAGAAAGTTCAGTTTCGCCCAGTCCTTAAAAGAGACGGCAAAAAAAACATTTAATCGCCTTACAAACTTTCGTGGGGTGTTCTCTAATGATATCGGAATCGACTTGGGAACCGCGAATACGCTGGTTTTCGTGCGGGGAAAGGGAATCGTCCTGGCTGAACCTTCTGTGGTCGCCGTCGATTCCGAAACAAAAGAAGTTTTAGCGGTCGGAAGAAAAGCGAAGGATATGTTGGGAAAAACCCCACGAAAAATCCACGCTGTACGCCCTATGAAAGATGGGGTGATCGCTGACTTTGAAATCGCCGAAGGGATGCTTAAAGCTCTCATCCAAAGGGTAACTCCCTCCCGGAGCCTGTTTAGGCCAAAAATTCTTATTGCTGTGCCCTCCGGGATTACAGGGGTTGAAAAAAGAGCCGTAGAAGATTCCGCTCTTCACGCCGGCGCCCAAGAAGTACTTCTTATCGAAGAACCTATGGCCGCTGCGATCGGGGTCGACTTGCCCGTTCATGAGCCCTATGCGAATATGATCATCGATATCGGCGGCGGTACAACAGAAATTGCCATCATTTCCCTTGGGGGAATCGTGGAGTCTCGTTCCTTGAGAATCGCCGGGGATGAACTTGACGAGTGCATCATTAATTACATGCGCCGCACTTACAACCTTATGATCGGTCCGCGTACTGCTGAAGAGATCAAAATGACCATTGGGTCCGCTTATCCATTAGGAGAAGGGGAGCTGGAAATGGAAGTCAGCGGTCGCGATCAGGTTACAGGACTGCCGGTAAAGAAAAGAATCAACTCCGTAGAAATACGCGAGTGTTTAGTGGAGCCTTTCCAGCAAATTATTGAACACGTGAAAGTCATTTTAGAGAAGTGTCCTCCCGAACTTGCGGCCGACCTGATCGAACGGGGAATGGCATTAGCGGGTGGTGGTGCCCTTACCAAAGGTCTTGATAAACTACTGATTAAAGAAACCGGCATTCCGGTGATTATTCCTCCCAACCCACTATTAGCCGTCTGCCTTGGAACGGGAAAAGCATTAGAATATTATGTAGATAAGATACGACGTCGCAGACCACTTTAGGGAGTTTATCATGGGCACAAAATCATCGCACTGTGTGCAAACACAAAATACGGTTCTTAATCAATGGATTGAAGAGATTAGATCTCTATGTACACCGAAGGACGTTTGGCTTTGCGATGGATCTGACGAAGAGTATCGAATTTTGTCGGAAAAAATGGTACAATCCGGAACCTTTATCAGGTTGAACCCCAAAAAAAGACCGAATAGCTTTCTGTGTCGTTCGACTCCCGATGATGTCGCTAGGGTAGAAGACCGCACATTTATCTGTTCGAAACTCAAAGAAGACGCCGGCCCTACAAATAATTGGAAAGATCCTGTAGAGATGCGGAAAAAGCTGCTGGGGCTCTTTTCAGGTTGTATGAAGGGGCGTACAATGTATGTGATTCCCTTTAGCATGGGTCCCTTAGGTTCTGATATTGCCCACATCGGAATACAAATTACCGACTCCCCCTATGTTGTCTGCTCCATGAAAATAATGACCCGAATGGGCAGCAAAGTGCTTGATGTCTTGGGAGATCGATTTTTTGTTCCGGCGGTGCATTCCGTGGGTGTTCCCTTGAATGAGGGAGAGCAAGATGTTCCTTGGCCCTCTAATAAAACAACTAAATATATCGTTCAATTCCCCGACACGCGCGAAATCTGGTCGTACGGGAGTGGATATGGGGGCAATGCCCTTTTGGGTAAAAAATGCTTTGCCCTGAGGATTGCCTCAGTCATGGGCCGCGACCACGGATGGTTGGCAGAGCATATGTTGATTTTGGGAATCACCAATCCTGAAGGGGTCAAAAAGTATATCACAGCGGCCTTCCCAAGCGCATGTGGAAAAACTAACTTGGCGATGTTAACTCCAACACTACCCGGATGGAAAGTTCAGACAATCGGAGATGATATCGCTTGGATGAAGTTCGGTAAAGATGGCCGTTTGTACGCGATCAATCCCGAAGCGGGATTTTTTGGAGTCGCCCCGGGAACTTCGTTTAAATCCAATCCAAACGCGATGCAGTCCATTCAACAAAACACAATCTTTACAAATGTCGCCCTGACGGATGATGGCGATGTATGGTGGGAAGGAATGACCGATACCCCTCCGGATCACTTGATTGACTGGCTTGGAAAAGATTGGACTCCGGCTTCCAAAGAAAAAGCCGCCCATCCTAATTCAAGGTTCACAGCCCCAGCCTCCCAATGCCCCGTGATTGATCCCGCTTGGGAAGATCCGAACGGTGTTCCGGTGAGCGCAATGTTATTTGGGGGGCGAAGATCCACAACGGTACCATTAGTAAACGAGTCGTTTTCCTGGCAACATGGGACATTTTTAGGGACCAGCGTTTCCTCCGAAACCACAGCCGCGGCTGCCGGTGAAGTGGGTAAGTTGCGTCACGATCCTTTTGCAATGTTGCCTTTTTGCGGTTATAATATGGGCGACTATTTTAAACATTGGCTGCAGATAGGAAAGACCGGATCCCCGGAAAAACTGCCTAGAATCTACTATGTGAATTGGTTCCGTCGCGACAAAGCCGGCAATTGGCTGTGGCCAGGTTTCGGAGAAAACTCCAGAGTCCTTAAATGGATTTTTGAGCGGGTTTCCGGAAGCGCCAACGGACGGATTACAGCAATAGGAATTCAACCGGAAGAGTTGGATGTTGCAGGCTTAAACATGACCGAGAAAGATTTTGTCGCACTTTTTGAGGTCAATAAAGACGAATGGTTAAGAGATGTAGAGAGTTTAGAGGCCTATTTTAAACAGTTTGGATCCCACCTCCCAAAGGAAATAGAAGAAGAATTGAATAGCTTGAAACACCGATTACAGAATCGATGAGGAATAAAGAAAACTCACTCACACAGCTTCGAAGATTAACAATCGGTTTAATGGTCAGCGGGGCTATTAACGTCGCTTTGGTTTTTTTATGCCTATATTTTGCACTGAAGCCGCCACAAATCCAGATCGATCGTCCGATCAGTACCGTGGAGATCCCTGCTGCCTACGAAAAAACCAATGGGGAAGTCCTGCGCAACTTTAGAAAACTTCCTTTTGAGGATTTGGTTGAAAAGTTGCAAGACCAAACATTAATTGAAAATGGCTATAGCGTGAGGGATCTTGCGCTTTCAGCCTTGGTCAATTCTTATTCACTAGATATTGAAAGGGCTGTTGGGAAACTGCCTGCTGACCGCTCCCTGGTCATCGGAAAGCGCAGCAACGGAAGTTATCTCACAGTAAAAGTCTTCCCGGGTCTTAACGATTCCTCGTTTGAAAAAATTGCATTTTTCATTCAGACAGAAAAATGGCCCCAGAATCCTCAGGGACTTTATCAGCTTTTAAAAAAGCAAACACCACCCTACGAACCCACTTTAGTGCTATCTTTTTCCATGACACCGCAGTTTGGGTTCATTCAGAAATTGATGAGGGGAGAAGGCGGTCCCACTCAAGAAGAGCTGCTTCAATTAGTTCTTGAATCAGACTGGAAAACTCTAGAGGAATTAACCCTACGAAAAGAAACCGGCGCGGCAATTCGTCAGCAGTTTTTATTGCGGTTGATCACAAAGAAGTCTAAAATCGCTGCCAAAATATTTTTGAAAACCGATGGGGTCTACGCGGCTTTTAGGCTTGATGATCTTCATCTGATCACTTTGTTGGAGCTTATGGAGGACGGATCCCCCCACGCAGAACTTCTTCGCAGGCGTATCTTAGCAAGCCCTCGTAGCGATGCAGTTATGGCAGCCGCCAAAAAGGGGGGCAGCCCTCGTAAAACAGAGGTGCCATTCAAAGAGTCTGTCTATATTGTTCAAGAAGGAGATAATTTATGGAAAATCTCCAGAAAGTTCCGTGTGGATGTCGAGAAAATCAAAAAACAAAATCGGTTGGAGTCAGATAAGCTCAAGCCGGGGACTTCCCTGAGGCTGTAAAAAAATTAGAATTCGTTTGATTTCGATCGATATTTTTTAGGATTTTCATTTAAATGCCCCCGCTCACAACGCTGATATCCGTTATGAGCGGGGGCATTTGTATGAAAAGACAAAAAAGATCGGCGAAAGCAAACTGGATCTCTATTTTTTTACAGCCTCTCTAAGGTTATAAAAATGGTTGAAAAAATACGCGAACCGTGTGCTTAGAGCCTAGGGTAATCTATTTATTGGAGGTCTCTTAAGCTCGAACTAGATCGTGTTTTTATGACATTTTAGACAGCCCAGTCCAGGCCCCTTGGTGTCAACTTAAGAGTTTATGTCGCCCTTCGGAGGCGATTGCAGAGCTAAAAATTTCTTTGTCGAAAATACAAGATTCAAAAGCCCCGGTAAATGTTGCAAAAAAAAACACCGCCCTTCGGGGGTGGCTGTAAAATATCATTTTGTTGAAAATTCGTAGGTTAATAACGCATGGTAAATATCGCGCAAACGACCGCCCTTACAGGGGTAATTGCAGAACTAATATTTTCTTGAAATCACACGTGGGTAGAAATCGGATTTTGACTTCTATTAAATTTGTACAGAGTCGATTACTTACATATTTACAAATATTGAACCATAAGATACCTCTTTAATTTACGAAAAAAAAACACTTAGGGAGTCATATGGACGAAAGACGTTATAAGTTAAGTTATCGTGGTTCTCTATTTTGGCTGATCTTTTGGTTAGTTATTTTCTTCCCTATAGCATTTGTGTTACTACTGACATCTTGCTCCTTCGACTTTAATAAAACTCACTACGATCTAGAATATGGCGGTTCTAGAGGGTGGCTTTGCTTTTGGGTGCTGGTCTTTTTCCCGGTTGCATTTGCGCTTCTGTTTATTAACGGTTTTTCTGCAGTTTCTAGACCCCTTTAACAAGGATTTATTGTCATGATTCCATCAACATTGCCTGCTTCTAGCTGTACAATAGACTTGCCTGATTGTGATGAACCCATCTGGAAACAGTGGGAAGCAATCGACGAATTTTTAGTTTTACATAACGAATCGGTACTGACTGAATTACAGAAAGAGGAGTATCCTCCGATGAATATTGCGGTTTGTATCAATGATCTAGCGCTATGTCAAAGGGTCTTTTCTCTTGGGGCCGACCTTGGTCTCTACGATGGATTCGGACGTGGTCCCCTTCACATTGCAGCCAATCCCGGATTTTCTGTTGAAATCGCGAATTTCTTGCTTGATCAGGGGGTGTGTATCGAAAGTGTCGCTAATTTAGGTCAAACTGCTTTGGTGATCGCTGTAACTAATCGGCAAGAAGAAATTGTTTCCTGTCTGCTGGATCGGGGAGCAAACCCGAATACCGCTGATATTTCCGGATGGACCCCATTGCATTATGCTTGTGGGGCTGGAGAATTGGAGATTTGTCAAATGCTAATAAAGGCGGGAGCGGATCTCAATAAAAAAAATCTGGGAGGAGAAACACCTTTGGACATCGCTCATGTATGTGACCAGGAGGATTTGATTAACGCGTTAACAACACCCAACCAAATGTTATTTCTCCTGTGATTGAAAATGTTATTTTCCTTTTTTTGGGGGGGGGAGCTTTGAATTCCGTGACGCAAATATTCTTTCGCTTGACAATGATGGTAAAATGGGCGATATTGTGCTCTTACACAGGTGCTTTAAACATGAATTATCCCCGTCTACTTTCCATTCTTGGGCTTGTCGTTGTTACTTTATTGACTCGATTTTTGCCTCATCCGCCAAATTTCACAGCGATTAACGCAGTCGCTCTGTTTAGCGCGTATGCTATTGGAAATCAGCGGATTTCGTTACTTCTGGTCTATGCGGTAATGTTGTTCAGCGACTGCGTTATTGGGCTTCATTCTCAGATGGTTTTTGTCTACCTGAGCTTGGGTCTTAGCACATTCCTTTACAGTTATCGTTTCCCTGTTTATTTTTCTGTACCGGCTTCCTCCTTACTTTTCTTTTTCATCGTAAATTTTGGCGTGTGGCTTTTTGATGGGATCTATCCACTGACTTTGGCGGGATTTTCCCTCTGTTATGTCGCTGCGCTTCCCTTTTTGACGAATCAATTGATGGGGGATTTGTTCTTTAGCGCGCTGCTCTTTGGATCCTTTTCACTTTATGAAAAATACATTCCTGCCGTTCGAAGATCTCTGGCACAAAGCTAATCCACATGAACTTGCCGGATGAACTTAAGCTCCCTAATATTGACAATGGTGAAGATAAATCCTCTCCATTCGTCAATAGAATCAGAAAAAACTATCGTCATCTACGAAAATGGGCGAAAAGAACCCATACGAACTGCTTTCGAGTCTATGACAGAGAAGTTCCGGGTTACCCGTTGGCGATCGATTTTTATGCGGGTAGATTTTGTGTGCATGACTTCTCTAGAAAAAATGAAGAGGCGGAGCTCTCTCCCGAATGGGTAGCCGAGATTGAACGAGCCTTGATTGGAACGTTTTCGATTTCACCTGATTTGATTTTCTGGAAGACGAGGGCTAAAACGAAAAAAACACGTCAATACGAGAAGCTAGACACCGCTCAAGAGTTTTTTACTGTATTAGAGTATAGCGTAAAATTCAGAATCAATTTAACAGACTATCTTGATACGGGGTTGTTTTTAGATCATCGTGAGACTCGGCAGATTGTTGCAAAGGAATCTAAGGGCAGGTCGCTATTAAATCTTTTTGCTTATACCTGTTCGTTTAGCGTCCATGCAGCTGTGCAGGGGGCTGTATTCACTAAAAGCGTCGATATGTCTAATACTTATACCGATTGGGGAAGAGCAAATTTCAACCTGAACAATATCTCCTCAGAAAATCACCCTATTATGCGCGCTGACTGTTTAAAATTTCTGGAAGAAGCTCAGCATAAAAAAGAACGTTTTGGGGTGATCGTGATAGATCCTCCAACAATTTCGCGCTCCAAAAAAATGGAACAGTTATTTGATATTCAAGAAGACTATCTTGGATTGATCCACCGCTCATTATCTCTTTTAGAGGCTGCGGGGGTTATTTTTTTTAGTACTAATTCAAGAAAATTCAAGTTTGATGCCGCGGCATTTCCGGGGTGTGAGATCCGCGAGATTTCAGCAAAAACCCTTCCCATAGACTTTCACGATCCCAAAATACATCGTTGCTGGAAGATATCTGCACTTTAAGTCTTTGTTAGACAGAGTCGTGCCCGCCTGGATGCCAAGGCTGGCATTTAGGAATTCACTTTAACGCAAGCCAGCTCCCTTTGAGTTGGCCATGCGTTTCGATTGCTTCAATAGCGTAATCTGAACAAGAAGGGTGGAACCTGCAACAGCTTCCGCCGTAGGGGCGCAGTAAGGGTCGCAGAATCCACTGGTAGAGTAAGACCAACCACTTCATATGATTTTAAGAACGTCACGCAGCATCGAGACGATCACTTCGATCACAATCAGCAAAATAATAGTCCATTCCAGGCGGCTGGAGTGTTGGTGATTGAGTTCATTGCCCAACATTTGATAAAGTTCATTTAAAATGCTAAGGCGTTGGTTTAACACTTCCACTCTGGATTTCACGTCTAAGTAGTTGGCCATCATTTTATAGCCTGTTTCTAGCTCGGGATGATCCCAAAAGAAATCGGGGGTGTCTAGGACATCTAAGTAGAGGTTTACGGAATTTCGTTCTAGAAAGAGGCTTCCCATTTTCTGGCAGATCTGCTTCCGAGAAAGTCCTATTTTTCCTTTTTTCGCCAAGTCTTCGGGGAGTTGTTGAGCTAACACAAAGGCTTTTTGCATTCTTACTTCAAAACTGCCTAATTTCACTGATTGTGCGATGGCGTGGGAAAAAGCTAGTTTCAGAAAGACATCGTCCTCCGGCATGCTGATCATATCCTCGACAACCTTTAGAGTTTTTTCATCGGTTGTATAGGAAAATTCATCGACCTCTAGGTCTTCGACGGGTCCGGTTTCAAATTCCTTAATGACATTAAGGATTGTGGTTCCCTGTCCGCGATCGATTCCCCAGCAGACGACAACGCCGTATGGGAAGAAAAATGCGTTAACAGTGGTTTGATCTAGCAAAATCTCTGCGTGAATGACCTCACGAATCATCTCCGCTTTAAAACGAAAGCGAAGCGCGTCGAACAAGGGTTTCATTTGATAAGATGTGGCTGTACAAAAAGCGCAGCAGTCCATAGGATATATTTCTTTTTTTAATTGGATTATAGCTGAAAGGTGATTTGTTACCAAGTACGGTATCGATGCGAACGGGGGGACTCGAACCCCCACAGGAAAACTCCCACTACCACCTCAAGGTAGCGCGTATACCAATTTCGCCACGTTCGCGTGGTGAATCAAGTAGACAATCTATCAGATACGACTAAAACTTTGCAATACCAAAACAATAAAATCTTTCTATTTTTCTCTTTTCATTCAAACGCCTCGCTCAAAACGGAGGTCAACATTGTAAGCAAACGGAATTATAAAGAATAAAATCCAAATCGTTCACGAAATAGGTTGTCGACCATTTGAAGAACTTCTTCTGGAAGATCTAACGCTAATAGCGCCTCAACGGACCGAAGCCCCGAAAGATCTATAAAGGGTTGTGGATCCTCTTCCCCTAATAATCCATGATAGTACAAAAGCTTTAGCTGATAGATGGCTTTTACGCTGTCGCTGGATTTGGCTTCGGGAAGATGTAGAAGAAATAGCTTTAATAGGTCGTAAACTTCCGGGCAAGGATCTCCCTCTTGAACGCTTTGTTCTGTGATCTTTGCAAGCGCGCAGGCCGTTTGAAGGGTGTCGTAGGCGCCGCGCAGGTGTAGGTTCTGGCAAGTCATAGAGGCTTCTTTGCAAAGATATAGTTCTTCGCGGCCGGGTTTTAATACCCATTCTGCCTCAACAAGCGGGGCGGAGGCCGCTCCCATCTGGTGGTTTTTTGACCGTACTCCGCAAAGATAGGTTTTGATAACGCCTAAGTCTCTGGAAAACAACGTGATTAATCTGTCGTTTTCCTTCATGTCCGCGGCGCGGAAAATTATTCCTGTTGTGGTAATCCAATCTTGTGTCATGCATTTACTATTTACCATTGCATGAATATTGGTAAATCATTTAATCTCTTGTATTCTTTAGCACCGATAGCTCAATCGGATAGAGTACCCGGCTTCGAACCGGGTGGTTAGAGGTTCGAGTCCTCTTCGGTGCATTTAACCCAATTCCATTCCATTCCGTGAAACATATTTTTTCTTTCACATGTTCCGAGTTTGTCGACTATATCTTTTCTGTTTTGGGAAAGGGTAAAGTTCATGCTGTAATTTTTTATCAACACTTTATTCGGCGCGGTGAAATCCCTAGAACACATCCGGCATTCCGTAATGCCCAGGATCTTTTAGAACGAATCTTGGAGCTTGTTGATCTTTCCCTATTCCCCGTCAATACTAGCCATACTGATGGATTAACGACTAAGTTCATGTTAGGAGTGGGGGAGAAGCTCGAAGTGGAGTCTGTTGTAATTCCCATGCCTTCAGGAGGTACTCTGTGCGTCTCTTCCCAAGTGGGATGTAGAATGGGGTGCGCGTTCTGTGAAACAGGTCGCATGGGTCTTCTAAAAAACCTGTCTCCCGAAGAAATTGTCGCCCAACTCCATGCCGCAAGAGTACAATTTAATCAACCCATCCGAAATGTTGTTTTTATGGGGATGGGAGAACCTTTTGATAATTACGAAAATGTACTGCAGGCCGCCAGGATCATGATGGATCCTAATGGTTTCGGCCACGGGAAGAAGAGTCTTACCATCTCCACCAGCGGTAAAGTGGATGAAATACTCCGTTATACCTCGGAAAAAGGAGATCTTCCTAATCTTGCAGTTTCACTAACAGCTCCCCTCGATCAGCTGCGCAATAAGCTGATGCCGATCAATCGTAAGTATAACCTTGCTGTCCTGAAAGGCGCGATGGAGAACTATAACAAAGTCACAGGCAGAGAAATCCTTGTGGCCTATGTGCTGATGAAGGGGGTCAATGACACCCAAGAGCACGCTGACTTGTTGATAGAATACCTACAAGGCCTTTCCATTAAAGTAAATCTTATCCCTTATAACCCCCAAACAAACGACCGTTACGAACGCTCATCACCTGAGCAAATTAATGCTTTTTACCAAAGAGTTCGCAGCTCCGGATTGACGACACTCCTCCGAAATACCAAAGGCGACGAAATCATGGCCGCCTGTGGTCAGCTTGGAAAACAGAAAAGTCGCCCTTAGATTGACGCCGCTGCCCCCCGAGCCTCGCAGTTTTTCACCTCAAAACTTATTTATTCACCTACTAGTACAAATTAATTGAGAAGTGTTATAATCTGGGTAGGGTCGCCTGACATGGCGAGTCTATAAAATTAAATCCCAAGTGTCGAATGACAGAATTACGGAGGTCACCATGAATCGCAAAGCTAAAGCTGCAGAATTTATTGATGAAGGATATGAAGTAAGTGTAACCGGGCGTAATGTGGAAATCACAGATGCAATGCGAGACTACGCTAGAGAAAAAATTAGCAAAATGGAACGTTTTAGCCAGCGAATCATAGATGTTCATGTGATGATGGAAGTGCAAAAGCTTCTTCAGAAAGTGGATATCGTTATGAAGGTCGACAATATTAAAATTAAAAGCTCCGCTGTGAATGGGGATATTTATGCCTCTATCGATGAGGCAGCTCATAAGCTTCAATCACAACTCGTGCGTTATAAGCAACGGATCCAAGATCATCACTGCAAGCCTACTAACGTAGTCGACATGCGCGTCAATGTGATCCGTCCATTAACAAATGCAGAACTCAACGAGATCAATGACGAGATCGATTTAGAGAGTCGTGAAAAGCTTGTTCAAAAATATCGTCCCAAACAGATTGTTTCAGAGGAAACCAAACCGCTGAAAACCTTAAATAGCAGCGAAGCGTTGATGAAATTAGAACTGTCTTCTGATCCATTTCTTCTCTTCATTTGCGAAGAAGATCGTAACCTAAAATTGATTTACCGCAGGAAAGATGGAAACTACGGAATTATCGAGCCAAAAATCTAAGCTGTATTGTCCGATCAGAGGGGAGTGGGTTGAACCACTCCCCGAAGAAAGAGTTCGGGTGGCGCTTATCCAGTTTATGATCAAAGATTTAGGATATCCTAAAGAACTTTTAGTTGTCGAAAAGGCGTTAAATCAGTTTCCCCACTTAACATCGCAGCACACACAAAAATTCCCCAAAAGACGAGCGGACTTGGTGTGTTATGGCTCAGGAATCCATCCCGATCATTCCCTTTATCCGCTACTGTTAGTCGAGTGTAAAGCCGTACCCCTTAACGCTAAAGCAATCCAGCAACTCACGGCATACAATCACTATCTGCAAGCTTATTTTGTCGCCCTATGCAATGGGACGGAAGTAAAGTCGGGGTATTTTGATCAACAGCAGGGGGGCTATGTTTTTTCAAATACGCTCCCTTCCTACCGCGATTTACTTAACGTTTTAAAAAAACGTCGTTCCCAATAGTCTCGATAGGAAAGCAGCTAATATTTTCTCCCGGCATGTTTTCACACTTTCCGGTTTTGATATCAAATTGCCAGCCATGCCAGGGGCATGTGACAAGGTTGTTGTCAAGGGAACCTTCACCTAGAGGACCTCCCAAGTGGGGGCAAACAGCGTTAACTGCATAGATTTTCCCCTCGTGTTTGAATAAAGCAATCTCTTTTCCCTCTGCGGTAATAGTGATTCCTTTACCCTCCGGAATTTGATCAACGGTGGCTATTTTTATCGACATAGTAAGGTAACCCCGAAGGTTGGTTTTAGAAGGCACATTCTACTTAAATCTGCAAATTTACATAAAGCAAGAAAAATAACTTTCCTCAGCAAAATTTTTAATACAGTGCGCTTGTACATATGATTGTTTGAAAATTTTATTTGACAGTGTTATCATTAAATTAACAGAGGTGGGTTATGGAAAATGAGCCGGAAGATCCTGAAAAAGTGTTTGAAAAGGTTTTTGAGGAGGCTTTATCGCTTTTAAAAGAAGCTACTGAATGTGCCGATAAGCCCCCAAATCCCGATGCGCCAATGTGGTTAATTTCCGAACATTTAGTTATGTTAGAACGACAAATTCAAGAGTTTATTAAAGGAAACGAAGAAGTCATTCAAGAAGCAAAACAAAAAAATCTTGAAAAAGGAGTGGTCGAACCTCCGGTATTATCGAAAGAGACCCAGCGCCTGTTAAAAAAATCGGAAGAACTTGTTCGAAAAGCCGACGCTAAACGAGACGAAATAGCCGATCGCGTTAGACAAGGGCATGAAGCTGCGGCAGCAGGTACTGATGAGAAGGCCAACAAATCTAAACCAACCAAAGATCAACCTAGAAAAAATAAATTTCGCCGCATTGGTGGAAATCGTGACTGGAAACCCTTATAAAGGAATCTATGCCAACACCCACCCTGCTCGAGAAAAACATCAAAAGATGGGAGCTGTTTTCTCCCGAAGTGGCTCCTCATTTTTACAACCTACCCGAACTTAACAAGGGAACACCCCCCAAGGAAAACCTGGATGAGTGGTTTAGGGCTCTCGACCTAACGAATTCCACAGTGTTATATGTTTATGGGAATGCCTTCGGAGCTGTCTATGAAGCCGCAAAAAACTGGTTGAGCGGAGATGTCAAACGGCAGCTCGTGATCTTTGAAGATGATTGTTATTTGCTTCGTGAGTTTTTTAAAACGGAGTTGGCAGATGAATTGTTGCATCACCCACAGGTGTATTTATTCCCGCTATATTACTCAGACACCGACCTCTACAAGGACCTTTCCCTGTTCCTAGAGCTGCCCTATCATATAACAGCGATTCCCGGCTACAAGTCCCATAAATTAGATCTGTTTAACGCGTTTCGTTCCAAAGTTGACTACCACCTCACTATAACCCTAAGGTCCCTGGGCGAACATTTAAGTATGGGAGATTTGTTTTTTCATAACTATTTTACGAACCTTCTAGCGTTACCGGATTCCTACGAAGCTAACAAGCTATTTGGAAAGTTTAAGAATGTTCCCGCGATTATCTGTGGGGCAGGGCCCTCTTTAGAGAAAAGCATTCCTTATCTGGAGAAGTTAAAAGATAAGGCGTTAATCATCGGCGGGGGCACCTCGATGAATGCCCTAAACGCAAAAGGTTTTCAGCCTCATTTAGGGGCAGGACTTGACCCGCATATCGATCAGTATTACAGGATTCTTGCGAATAGCGCTTATGAGGTGCCTTATTTTTACCGAAATCGCCTTAACATCGACGCGTTAAAAGGGATTCATGGGCAAAAGCTTTTTATCAATGGTGCGGGAGGGTATCCGATAGCCGATTGGATTGAAAAGCAGCTAGGAGTAGGCGGGGAAGCGCCTGAAGAAGGATATAACGTTGTTTGTTTTTCCGTTTCACTTGCTAAATTTTTGGGGTGTAACCCAATCATCCTTGTGGGGATGGACTTAGCTTATACGGAAAAAAAATCTTATTCCACCGGTATTCTAAATCATCCGATTCATGAAAGACGTTTGTTTTTCCGGACGAAAAATATTGAAGAAGACCTTATCACCACACCGGATATCTACGACAAGCCTGTGTTAACGCTTTGGAAATGGATTATGGAGTCGACTTGGTTTACCGATTTCGTTCAGAGGTTTCCCGAAATTACAATGATCAATGCAACCGAGGGGGGGATTGGTTTTAAGGGGATCCCTAATAAGTCCCTGAAAGAGATCCTGGATTTGTTTGAAACGGTTCCCTGTGATGTCGAAGGCCGACTCTTTGCGGCCATTGCAGAGGCTGAATTGCCCGCCTCTGCCAACTTAGAAAACATCGTCGCTGTCCTGAATGATCTGGAAGGGCAGTTCACACATACAAAAGAGTTGATTGAAAAAATTCTCGTCCAGCTCGACGAAGAAAAAGAGCCAAAGGAGTTGGTTCAAGCTCTGGAAAATCAGACGGTCTTTAAAGAGATTCTCTATCACTTTGGGGCTGCTTTTAAAGTTCTTTATGAAAGAGAGTTTTTCAGATTTCATGTGGATAAAAAAAATGAAAAACGAGAGCGAGAAATTAACGTTGAATACTACACGTTTTTGAAAAAATCCTGCAAAAGTATCGCGAACACAATTAATAGAGTCCTGGATGAAAACACCACCACCAATCAACAACCTCCAAGAGATCTAGTAAATGATTTTTTTAACCCCGAAGATATCTATCAACAGGAAAATGGCCGTCTCACGATCTTCGATAAAGAAATGGGAATCGAGCTGGATGTAAAAGTAGAATCCACTGACCACCAACTGATTAATGGTTTATCCGAATTCAAGTCGAAAAGCGGCCAACTGTTAAGCCGCTCCTGGTACAACAAAGGAAAAAAAATAGGTAAATGCTGGCATTATTATGCCAACGGTCAACTAGCCGCCTTACTTAGATATCATGAAGGGAAGCTGCAAGGAACACAGATTTATTTCTACCCGAACGGGCAAAAGAAAACCGAACTGAATACTAAAAACGGTATTTATGATGGCAGTCAAGTTCTTTATTACCCCAATGGCTCACTCAAAAGGGAGCTTTTCTACATCAACGGTGATAAAGAAGGAACCGAAAAAGGATGGAATGAGAATGGGTTACAGCACTTTGAAGCTCATTATCAGCACAACAGACCTGTAGATATTGCCAAAGAATGGTATCCTAAAGGCGGTATCAAAACCGAAACGATTTATTCCGCAGAAGACCCCCATTACTGCAAGGTAAAAGAGTATGACTCTAAAGGAAATCTAATTGCTGAAGAAGACTTAAATAAAGATGATTATTTCGAAATGTATTCCAAGAAAGCCAAAATTTTCACGGACTCTCTTAAAACTGTTTCCGATAACATGCACATCGTCATCCCTTTTGTGACTCAATTCGCGCAACTTGATCAGGCCTTGTCAGCTTCTGTCGATGAAGATTTACTCGGGCTAAAAAAAGAATTAAAAAAGTTAGAAGAGATGAATAAAAAATTGATGGAGGAGGTTGGATTGGAATCACACACAGAAGAACCTATTTGGAAGTCCCCACAAGCTAGAAAGGAACTCGAAGATCAATTTGATCAGGTCTCCGTTAACCTGAAGCAAGGGTTGGAGAATGTGCAAAAATCTCTTCACGAGATGGTTTCAAAACTAAATGAAATAGAAAAAGATCTCCCAAAAAATGAATAAACGATTAGATAAGAATCTGCAAAAATGGGCAGAGAGCTCTCCGAAAGAGGCACTAATGCTGCCATATCTGAAGCTGGACGAGCACCACACTTGCGTCACTGAATTGGGAGAGCCCAACTTAAGCGTCCAAGGCGTGCCGCTTCATGACCCACATTCTGCCGTTAAGGAAGCGGAAAAATGGGCCGGCAATATCGAATTTAGAAACTGCAAACTGTGCTATGTTTATGGAATAGGTTTAGGATACCATTACCAAGCCCTTCGCCCTTGGCTGAAGAAGGACAAAAGCAGAATGGTGGTGTTTCTTGAAGATGATTTAGGCGTGATTAAACGGTTTATGGAAACCGAAATTGCTGAAAAACTTCTTAAGGATCCTCAAGTCCGCTTGCATCACTTCTCGACAATCGATGAAAATGACCGCTTTTTTGAAACTCTCTACTGGAATTTTGCCCTGCAGCCCGTAGCGATTACGGCCATTTCTAGTTATATAAAAAATAAGTCTAAAAGATTCGAAGAACTCAGTCATAAAATTTCTTTCTTGAATGCCCATCATAACGCCATGGTTGAAGAATATGTGAATTATGGAGGCCCTTTTTTCTACAATTTCTACCAGAATTTACTAAAGCTCCCCGCAAGCTATTCAGGAAATAAACTGTTCGGAAAATTTAAAGGGGTGCCTGCTATAATCTGCGGGGCTGGTCCTTCGTTAGAGCGTCAGATGGATCAAATTGCTCAGCATACAGACCGAGCGTTGATCTTCGGATGTGGTTCCGCAATGAACGCCCTGAATGCCGCTGGGATTATGCCCCATTTTGGCGCGGCGATCGATCCTAATTCCGAACAACTTAAACGCCTGAAATCGAATACAGCTGAAGACGTCCCATATTTCTATCGGAACAGGGTCTATCACGAGGCTTTGAATGAGATCAAAGGCCCTCATCTCTACATCACCGGCTGCGGTGGCTACGGCGTGTCGGACTGGTTCGAAGATAAACTTAAAATCCCCAGAAAAGAGCTGGAAGAGGGTTATAATGTTGTTAATTTTTCCATCGAACTCGCAAAACAGCTGGGATGCAACCCGATTATTATCGTAGGATGCGACTTAGCCTATACGGGGATGAAAGCCTATGCGGATGGCGTGGTGGAGGATTCATCAGTGACAGTCCCGCAAATTACCGTTTGCGAGGATTTTGATGAACAGGCCATTATAGAAACGGATATCTTTGGGAAGCCCACTTATACACTCTGGAAATGGGTTTCTGAAGCTAAATGGATTGGCGAGTTCGCGGCAAACAATAAAAAAATTAAAGTCCTAAATGCAACAGAAGGGGGGATCGGCTTCCCGGGCGTGATCAATTGTCCATTTTCAGAGTGTGTTTCAACCTGTCTTTCAAAGAAATATGATCTTAAAGAGCGTATTGAAGGAGAGATTCGGGAAAATTCCTTCAAGGCTATCACGGAAAAGAAAATTTTAAAGCTGATTACAGAGCTGTCGGAAAGCCTTGTTCGATGCGAAGGATTTCTGGATACATTGATTAAAGAGGGAAATGAATTGATTCGCAAGGTTAAGGAATCAAAAAAAGTTCCAGATGCCTTACATTCAGGGGCCTTTGCATTGGCTGAATTTGAACTGTCAGAAGAACCCGGATACACTTATGTGCTTTCTGATTTTAATTCTGTCTACGCTCTACTCCTCAGCCGTTCCTATGATGATATTCGTAGTCATATGCCTCGTACACCCGAATGGAAGAAATTTATTAAGGGAATTGAGCTGAACAATAAGAAATTTATTTTTTTATCGAATACTAGTCGAATTAATCGAGCCTTGATTCAAATGGCTGTCAAAAATCACCTGGGGATAAAATGAAAGAAACAATATTTTCCGTATTGCGTAATCGTCACACAACCATGGAACAGTTCAGATTCGCTGCCGACCAGTTAGGCACGATCCTGGCGACCGAAAGCGCTGCTTTTCTTCCCAAAGTCACGATACCGATAGAAACACCCTTGATGAACACGGAAGGAAAGGCGGTTAAGAATCAAGTTATGTTGGTTTCAATCCTGCGCGCGGGGCTGGTTTTTCTTCCTCCATTTCTAAAATTCTACCCTAACGCCCTGATTGGCTTGATTGGAGCAAAACGGGATGAGGTCACCGCAATTCCATACCTGTACTACACTAAGCTCCCTCCCTTTAGTGTGGAGAATCCTATCCTGCTCTTGGATCCGATGCTAG
Organism: uncultured bacterium; assembly: GCA_964513575.1. GTDB lineage: Bacteria > Chlamydiota > Chlamydiia > Chlamydiales > Parachlamydiaceae > CAMFKA01. The sequence goes on from CAZENM010000011.1 coordinate 20,452, forward strand.
CAACCGGAGGAAGTTCATGTTTGGCAATCAAAGTGTTAAAAGAAGCGGGAGCGCTTGAATCTCAAATCACTCTCATTTCCGCTATTGCTGCGCCCGAGGGGATCGCAAGACTGAAGCAAGAAAATCCTAAAGTAAATCTAATTGTCGCTCAGGTCGACGATAAGTTGGATGAGCATAAATATATTCAACCCGGATTAGGGGATTTTGGAGATCGTTACTTCGGTACTGTCGACTAACATTCACAATACGGCATCGGCAGTTTTTCTTGCTATGTGTTCTTATGTGCTTATTACAGGCCTCTGGTGTGTCTTTGTTAACCCTTCATCAGCTCTACGACTTCCTCGTCTTCTACCTGCCTAAAATCATAATAGAACTGCCCGATCGCCTGAAAGGATGCAGGGGTCGATAAACAGTAGATTTTATCCACAAGCTCTTTGATTGCATGTAAGGTTTCTGTCGGCGCTACAGGAACGGCAACAACTATCTTGTCGGCTCCTTCTTGCCGCGCTCCTAAAATTGCAGCCTTCATGGTTAACCCCGTAGCTAAGCCGTCGTCAACTAGGATCACACATTTATTTTCCAGGTCTCGCGTCGGCTTGCCTTTTCTGAATAACGCTAATCGACGTTGTGCTTGGGCTCTTTCCTCTTCAATTTCTCTTTCAAGATAAAGCCCGGAGACTCCTAATTCGTCCGCTGTTCCGTTGTTAGTGACGAGTTCTCCGGTTTCTGTGATAGCCCCTATGGCATATTCCTTATTAAAGGGAGCTCCGATTTTGCGGGGACATATGATGTCTAGGGGAATGTGGAGCTGTCGGGCAATTTCTGCGGCAAGGACAACGCCGCCTCGCGGCAACCCTAATACAATGGTGTCTTTGCTGTCTTTGTAGGAGCTAAGTACCTGCGCAAGTTTTAACCCTGCCTCTTTTCGATCTTTGAATAGCATAGCTTTTGTCCCGTCAAAAATTTAATGATTCGTTTTATATTGCTCTAAAATATATCCAATCAGGCGTGATCTTTTGTAGCCAAGCAATCAGCCGCCACCGCTTAGTGATATATGCCGTCTTCTTTTTTTTTTCGATCGCTTCATAAATCTCTTTCGCGGCAGTATTTACATCTTCCGTCCAAAAGGCATTAGCTCCCTTAATCAAATCGGTCTCAATAAACCCCGGAATGATATCTGTGACAACGATCTGTTTCTTCATTTTAAAAGCTTTGTGGCGCAAGCCTTCAAGATAATTCGATACGTAGGCTTTAGAGGCTGCATAAGCAGGGAATAAGGGGTTTCCGCGGAGTCCGCTGATCGAGGAAATCCCGACAAGGTGACCTGTTCCACGAGCGGCAAAATAATTGAATGCCGTGACCGCCATGGCTGTGAATCCATTGACATTGATATCGATCACTTCTTTTTCTAATCCCCAATCGAGGGTTTTACCTGCGGAGATCACTCCAGAATTTACGATGATCAGGTCAACTTCCCCCATTTCGATTAGCATCTTATTGAGGATTTCGATCGATTTTTCCGGGTTGTGCAGGTCGATTTTGGAAGCGGTTGTTTTCGTGGATATCTCCTGCTGCAGCGTCTGCAGCAGCTCCAGCTTTCGGGAAAGCAATCCGACTTCGTAGCCCTTTTCCCCTAAAATTTTTGCTAGGGCTCTACCGATGCCCGTGGAGGCGCCAATAATGATCGCGCGTTTCATGAGCCCTCCTGGCTACGCTTTCTACTATATAAAAAATAAATTAAAAGACCAATCGCGGACCAAACAATTAGACGGATCCAAGTGTCTATTCCCAGAAAAATCATCATTAGAGAGCATAATAAAATTCCCATCAAAGGCACTAATGGACTCCAAGGTGTTCTGAAAGGTCGGGGTAGCCTAGGATGGGTTTTCCGTAAGATTAACACACTTGCGCAAACTAGTATAAAGGCAAGCAGTGTTCCGATACTTGTAAGTTCCCCCACAAGCTTAATCGGCGCAAACCCGCAAAATGCCGATACAAATACCATCAGGATAAGATGCGAGTTGACCGGCGAGCGGAATTTGGGATTGATTTCACAGAATTGAGGGGGGAGTAATCGATCTTTGGCCATGGAGTAAAAGATGCGGGACTGCCCCAATAATAACACTAGGATTACGGAAGTAAACCCGGCAAGGATCGCGATTTTTACGATGATGCTGAACCATACAAATGGTGTGTACGATAGGGCCACAGCGACTGGCGAGGCAACATCCAGTTTTGGATAGGGAACGATTCCTACCAGGACTGTAGAAAAGGCAATGTACAGAGCGGTGCAAATGACCAATGAAACGATAATCCCTATAGGCATATTGCGTTGCGGGTTCTTAGTTTCTTGCGCTGCTGTGGAGACGGCGTCAAAACCAATGTAAGCAAAAAACATGATTCCGGAAGCTCTTAAAATTCCACTCCAGCCATACTCTCCCCATTCCCCGGTGTTTGCGGGGATAAAGGGATGGTAGTTTTCACCGTTGATGTACCAAACCCCCATCCCGATGAAAAGAAGAATCACCATCACTTTAACGACAACAATAACAGAATTAATACGTGCGGATTGTTGAATCCCGAGCATTAACAGCCCTGATATTGCCATCACAATAAAGATAGCGGGAAGGTTGATGATTCCATAAACGATCGTGTTGTCCGGGAGCGTAACGGGTTGCCAAGGGGAGGCAATTAAATGAGGGGGAAGTCTAATGCCTAACTCGTGTAATAGCGAAACAAGATAAGCCGACCAGCTAATAGCAACGGTGGAAGCACCGATGGCATACTCCAAAATAAGGTTCCAACCCACCATCCAGGCAATCAACTGCCCCATCGTCATATAAGTATAAGTATAGGCGCTTCCTGCGACAGGCACCATGGCGGCTAGTTCGCTATAACATAGGCCAACGAAAGAACAGCCAAAGCCGGCTATGATTAGAGAAATGATGATGGCAGGCCCTGCGTGTTCGGCAGCGGCAATCCCGGTAATCGAAAAAAGCCCGGCGCCAATGATGGCGCCGATGCCAAGCATAACCAGTTGGGGGGCATCTAGAGAACGGTCTAGGGATTTTGAATTTTTTTCATAGCCGGCTTGGATGCTTTGAATACTTTTCTTTTTCCATAGACCCATACCAGTGTTCCCTTAATTTATATTGCGGGGCTGTGAAAAATAGAGATCCGGTTTGCTTTCGCCGATCTTTTTAGTCTTTTCATTCAAATGCCGACGCTCATAATGGATATCAGCTTTGTAAGCGGGGACATTCGAAGGAAAAATCTTAAAAAATCTCGATTGAAATCGAACGGATTCTAATTTTTTCATTGCCTCTTAGTTTTGGGTCAATTTAAAGCCTTATGATGACTCACCGATACTAAACTCGTGGAGTTTATTGCGAAGCGTGCGAATACTGATCCCCAAAACATCCGCCGTTTTGGTGCGGTTGTTGTTCTGCGCTTCCAGTGTTTCAATGATTAGCTTTTTTTCCAACTCCTGCAGAGTCATTCCCACATGCATGGATGAATTCCCCATGGCGCTCCCTTCGATAAGCAGATGTTCCGGAGTGATTTCATTGCTGTAATCCATTACGACAGTTCGTTCGATGACATTTGCTAGCTCCCTGATGTTTCCTGGCCACGGATACTCTAGAAGTTTGTTTTTCGCGTTGTTAGTCAGGGTTTTGTTAGTTGCCCGGTGGTTTTCTATGCAAAACTTTTCCAGGAAGTATTCCGCTAAAGGAATAATGTCTTCTCTACGATCCCGCAAAGGTGGCAGGTGGATAGGTACGACATTCAAGCGGTAGTATAAATCTTCGCGCAGAACTTTGTCGTTTAGGGCGTCTTTAATGTTTCTGTTGGAGGTGGAGATGATTCGAGTGTCAACCTTAATAGGCTTAGTGCCTCCAACACGCTCGAACTCCTGCTCTTGAATTGCCCTAAGCAATTTTGCTTGGATGCCTATGGGGATTTCTGTGACTTCGTCCAGCAGCAGCGTTCCAAGGTTTGCCAGTTCGAAACGCCCTAGTCGTTTATTTTGAGCTCCGGTGAAAGATCCCTTTTCGTGGCCGAAGAAGTCCGATTCAATCAATGTTTCCGGAATGGCCGCGCAGTTGACTTTGATAAAAGGAAAGTTTGAGCGAAGCGATTGTGTGTGAATTGCGTGAGCGATAACTTCCTTTCCGGTGCCGGATTCCCCCGTGATAAAGACGCTGGCATTGCTTTTTGCAACTTTTGCAACGCTTTCTAAGATTTCCTGCATGACTGGGCTGGAGCCAATAATATGTGGAATGCGTCCAGATCCTCCCGGAGAAGCCTGCTGTCGCAAATAACGATTTTCTTCCACCAACGAAATATGTTCCTTTGCTTTTTCTAAAAGAGCTTCAAGGGTGTCGGGGGAAAATGGCTTTAACAGGTAGTTAAACGCTCCGAGCTTCATAGCCTCCACAGCATTTTCGATGGTTCCAAATGCTGTGATCACCACGACAATAGTGGAAGGGCTGAGTTCTTTCGTTTTCCTTAATACATCGATTCCTGTCAGATCCGGCATGTTCATGTCTGTGATCACCAAGTCGAAGACGTGTTCTTTTAGGAGGGAAATGGCTTTTGTGCCATTTTCGGCAGCGTACACATCTAATCCTTTCCTTCGCAGAGTTTCCGAAAGGAAATTTCTTACAATCATTTCGTCGTCGACTACTAATATTTTTTCTATCGTCATGATCCTATCTCTATTTGTTTGGTCCTTAAGGGAAACTCTAGGGTGAACGTGGTTCCTTCACCGACTTTAGATTTTACATGGATCCCCCCATTGTGGGCTTGGATTACCTTATGTACTTCTGCAAGGCCAAAGCCATTGCCGCTTGGTTTTGTTGTGAAAAACGGGGTGAATATTTTTTCTAGGTTTTCCGGAGGGATTCCCATGCCGGTATCAGTAACGTTAACAATGACGCTTCCTGTATCAATTTCTATGCTTAAGGTTAGCGCCCCGCCTTTAGGCATCGCTTGAATAGCATTAAAGATAAGGTTTAAAAGCGCTCCTTTCATCAGTTGAGGATCAAGAAAAATTTGAAGGGTCGTTACTTGCGTTGAAAAATTAAACTCAATGTTCTGTGGAGTGTTTTCATCCTTTTGAACATGGCTTAGGAGCTCTCGACAAAGGGCGACAAAATCTACAGATTCAAACTGCAGCTGCACGGGGCGGGAAAAATTCAACACATTTGTGACTAGATTGTTAAGATTGTCCGTTCCCTCAATGATATAAGTAGCCATCTGCTGCTGTTCAGGCTTGTCTGTTAAATCTCGTTGCAAAAGGGAGGCAAAGCCCTTGATCCCGCCTAACGGATTTCGGATCTCATGGGCGACTATCGCTGCCATTTCCCCCAGCTCTTTCATTCGGTCATTGCGACTTTCAAGGGATTCCAGTCGACGTATTTCTGAAATGTCTCGGATTAAAATAATCATCCCTTGCATTTCTTTAGCACCAAGCGGTGGTTCCGGTTGCAGAACGAATGCGGTGTGGATCTCTAGGTGCTTTTCTTTTTCGTTTAGTAATAAAGTGACATATGAGGAACGGGGCGCAGTTTTTTTTTGTAACGCTTCACGCATGGAAAATCCAAAGTAATCATCCTCGAAAGCGTCCCAAAATTTATTGTAAATAACCTTTGCAAGGGGGACTTGGATCGTTTCCTCAGCCATTCTGTTGTAGGTGGAGATCGTACCTTCCAGGTCGATAAAAATGATCCCCTCCGTGATGTTGTATACAAGATTACTCAGATAGTCATTGACTGCGTCCAATTCATCTAATTTTGATTTTAAGGTCTGAGTTGTTTCCTGAGCTTCACTGGTTAGCAGATTAAATTTTTTTATTAACTCCGCGTGGGATGTCTCAAGCTTTGAGGCTTCTGCGAAAATACATTCAAACGCACGGGTTAACGCCTCCGTTTTTTCCTCAGAGGTACCGCAAACGGCAATTTCCTCGCGGATTTGTGTGAGCTTAGAGAGATATGAATCTGTCATAAGCCTCGTCTTTTTTCATAAGTACTCACAATTGAAGGTGTTGAATTCACTCTAAAAAAATAAACTTTATTTTAAAATTCAAATCGTTCTTCCCTAGTACACCAAGTCATTTAAATTGACTGTTTCGGCTGCGTCAAAGCCCCGGGGTTGAATCGATCGTAAGCCACCTTGTATTGATTAATACTAGGTGGCTTACGATCGTTCAACCGCGGGAGCTTTCACGTCAGCCCAAACAGTCAATTTAAATGACTTGGTGTACTAGTACAGCAAATCAAAAAATTCAATGGCTATTTTTAGCGTGAAAGCCTCGCGGTTCGTCGATTTTAAGTTGGGTAGTATTAAGTCAATACAACCCAACTTACAACCGACGAACCGCGAGGCTTTCACGCAAAAATAGCTGTAGAATTTTTTGATTTGCGGTATGGGTAAGTCGTTCTATTTTAGAAAAGTTAAGTCAGTGCTTGAAAGAAATATGGTAAATGTGACACAATCCCTAATCAGTTATTTATGATTAATTCTCAGCTCTGAAAAATTGTTAGGAGAAGAAATGGCCCGTTTCACAGGTAATAAAAACCGTATCGCGCGTAGACTCGGCACAAATATTTTGGGTCGCGCACGTAACCCACTGTTACACAAACCCAATCCACCGGGAATGCACGGTGCTCGTCGCCGTAAAAAATCGGACTATGGTTTAGCTCTCGAAGAGAAGCAAAAGCTAAAAGCTGTCTACGGAATGCTCAGCGAGAATCAACTCGTGAGATACTACAAAAAAGCAGTCGCCTCTAAAGGTGTAACCGCTGAAACCCTAGCAAAACTACTTGAAAGCCGTTTAGATGTTATCGTTTACCGCCTAAAGTTTGCTCCAACTATCTTTGCTGCACACCAACTCGTTGCTCATGGTCACATCCAAGTCAACGGGAAGAAAGTGGATATCCGCTCCTTCCAAGTGCAGCCAGGCATGGTCGTATCGATCAAAGAAAAATCTCGTAATCATAAGCAAATCGTGGATACACTAGACAGCTCCGGCTTGACAGTTCCTGATTACCTATCTTTAGACCGCGAGAACTTTTCCGGACAAATGCTCTCAACACCTCTCCAAGAGCAAATGCCTTGGCCGATTGAGATCAACCTACATGAGATCTGCGACTTCTTAGCCCACAGTAACTAAGGTTACTCAGAAAGGCGAGCGAAAAGCGAATTTTACCACTCAATGACAAAGTCATTGTAATGTTAGATTCGTTCTTCGCTCGCCTTTTTTTCTGGTGTAAAACCAAAAAGAACTCTCCACAGCAAAACAGCATTTAAAAAAGCGCTTAATGAAGTTGCTACAGCAACGCTAAACGCTCCCCAGCCAAATCCAAAGATGAAAATTCCATTCAATGCAATGTTTGCGCCCATACTAATAGTTGACGCAAGTGCAGGCTCCCTAAATCGTCCTTGTGCATTACAACC
>CAZENM010000012.1:0-27741 GCA_964513575.1 uncultured bacterium
AAGGTAAAGGGTCGAGGCTTGCGAGAGTCGGCTCTTTTGGGTCAGGTAGTTCAACATGTTGAATTACGAGGCCTTCGAAAAAACGGGCAGAAAATATGGATACAAGTATCAATTTCTCCAATTAACGATGAGAATGGTAATCCAATTTACGGATCTGTCGTGGTAGAAAATATTACTGAGAAAAAAGAAGAAGAAAATCGCATTCTTCAAAACGAAGAGAAGCTTCAAGCCATTATTGACACTTCTGAAGATTGGATTTGGGAGATGGATACCAATCGTATCTTTTTATATTCCAGCCCATCAGCAACCATAATACTTGGCTACCCGGTCGAAGAATTAATTCATAAGGACTTACTCCTATTTCTTTTCGACGAAGATCGAATAGCCTTTGAAGAAGAGTTTAATAAAAGCATCAAAGAGAAACGGGGCTGGAGAAAATATATCCGACGATGGAAGCATAAAGATGGCTCGGAACGTTGGCTGGAAAGCAGCGCGGATCTAAGTTTTGACACGAATGGTGAGATCTTCCACATCCACGGAACAAACCGAGACGTCACAGAAAATTTGTACAATGAGAGAGCAAAAAACGAATTTCTGTCCGTGATTAGCCACGAATTAAAAACCCCGCTTACATCAATCCATGGGGCTTTAGGGTTACTCATCGGAAATACGAAAATCCCCGATGAAGCTAAAGAATTGCTTACGATTGCCTACCGCAATTCAAATCGTTTAAAAAATCTTATCAATGACATTCTTGACATCCAGAAATTACAATCAAATAAAGTTTTATTTGACCTACAACCTGTTTCCTTAGATGAAGCTATTAGAGAAAGTGTCCAATCGGCGATGGCTGTAGCAAAGGTTCAACATAAAGAATTGATTCTCCAAAATCCCTTACCAAATATTATCGTTAATAGCGATCATGAGCGCTTGATACAACTTATGGGTAATTTAATTTCGAATGCCATCAAGTTTTCACCGCCGGATTCGAAAATTACTATTGATGTTGAATTGAAAGTTGATCATGTTCGCGTTTCTGTAAGCGACCAGGGAAAAGGAATTCCTAAGGCTTTTCAACCTAAAGTTTTTCAAAAATTTGCACGTGCTGAAACAGGCGACGCGCGCACCACCCCCGGAACCGGCCTTGGCCTAAGCATCTGCAAGGGAATTATTGACAAAAGCGGTGGGACAATAGGGTTTCAGACAGAGGAAGGCTCTGGAACAACCTTTTATTTTGAACTTCCAGTGATAACAAAGGTGGACTAATGGAACAGAAAAAACTAACCAAACTGCTAATTGTTGATGACGATGAGGATATCCTTACCATATCAAAGATCTCTATCAATAGTATCATTCCGGAAATAGCTATTTTTTGTGTTAAAAGTGGAGAAGAGGCCGTGTTAGCCACGCTTGACCAGCATCCTGACCTGATCCTTTTAGATATCATGATGCCGCTTATGGATGGGGTCGCAACGTTGAAAGCAATCCGATTAATCCCCTCCGTCGCAAATATTCCCATCGTATTTTTCACAGCGCGAGTAAGCCCCAAAGGGGTAGATGAATACTTAAAATATGGTGCTATTGATATCATTATCAAGCCATTCGACCCTATAGAACTTCCCAATATCATCCGTAATATCTGGGATAAATACCAGTCTACTCTGAGGCAGTAAAAAAATAGAGATCCAGCTTGCTTTCGCCGATCTTTTTTGTCTTTTTCTTTCAAAACCCCCCGTTCATAACGGATGTCAGCGTTGTGAGCGAAGACATTTAAATGAAAATCCTAAAAAATCTCGATCGAAATCAAACGGATTCTAATTTTTTCACAGCCTCGAAGGGGGGTGTTGTAATCTCATTTTTTTTCAATCCAATTTTCCAAGTTACTAGATGTTGGTTTGCTCTTCGTCAGCACACTGAACAGGAATAGGTGAATGTATAGAGTAGGGTAAGAGACTTTGATCACCTTGAAATTCTTCGATTAATTCCGCAATACGAATGCCGAGTTCTTCATCATTCATTGGAGAGGATCCAAGGAGCATATTTTTGAGTACTGTTAATTTACCCATGAACGCTTGTGTTTCACTAAGGATAAAAACCATATGCATATGCCAATGCGCAACTGTTTGTCCAGCGTCTACCCCTGTTTTATGAAAGAGATGAACATCGTGTACAGTTCTACTTAAACCAAAATGAGTCATTAACAACTGCGATAATTGTATTGCTTCTTGATATTCCTCAACCGACAGCTCATTAAAGTTTACTTTGTGGCTTTTTGGAATGAAGAGAAAATGAAGTCTTTCGCCACCAAATCCTATGGGGGCATAATTGAATAGGACATTGATTCTAGTCCCCTCCAGAACTCTTTGCCTGATAATACGTTCGGGATTGCAAAACGGATCGTTTCCAATTGCTTCTTGAAAGATCTCATTGATGGAGGTGTAATTTCCAATACTTTCTTGATAGAAACTCTGTGTTGCTTGAAGTGTCTCTTCGGTTGTGTCGCTCCCCCCAAAGACTATTCTGCTTAATACTTTAATCTGTTGAGTAAAACTTCCCAATGCCCCCAATGCAGATTGATGATAAGGGACAATTTCCCAATGAAATGGATCTGGTGGGGTTTCGCGAAAAAGTTGTCCACCATAAACTAAAAATTGATTCGTGTTATAATTTTCGCTTGTGCCGTGGTCTCGCCAGCTTGCGGCTATTTTTTGGAGGAGGCTAAAAGAAATAAAAATATCGGAATCGGTCCATTGAAGATAGCTTTTAGGTTCGGATGTGTTAACAACAAGTGAACCCGGAGCCAAAGGTTTTTCAGGCACTTCAATTTGCACCCCATCGACAACATCAACGATGTGTGGATTTCTAGATAAGTGGGTATATTCGCCTATCGATAATGATGATGATGCTGCTGCCACTAAAATGCCTCCTATAATTAATTGACGAAATGACACTTTGACACCTTTGTCATATTTTTTTAAAAAACTATACCCTAGATTAACTATGTTGGCAACCAATAGAACTTTTACCGAGGCCGAACTCCCGAAAAATGATTATCTTTTTCAGAAAATCGTTATTTTTCGCAGGATTTCCATCAAAACGATTATTTTTCAGGTTGCTTTATCCTAGAAAATCTTGAGTGATAGCCTGTTCCATTTTAGAGATTTCTTCATCAGTAAGCATTTTAAAGTAGCTTTCTCGTTTTCTAGCAGATAGCGTTCCGTCATTTTGACGCACACATTTAATGAATAGATCAATCCTTTGGTCAGACATATCCACAATTTCCTTACAAAGCCGTTTGATCTGATCATAATTCGCTAGAAACTTTAATTCGTCCGACAAGTCTATTGCAATTGTTCGATCAACACACTCATATAAATATTCAGCGATGGGAGTAAAATCAATGTAACGATAATAATCGCTTGTATCTTGTAGCACTGTCATTTCTCCGATGTCATTCACGCTATATCCCGTAATAAGTTTCATCAGAGGGGCTGAAAACGTTTCTAGGGCTTTATCGTATTGCTTGGGATTTCTGGCAATTGCTGCCGAAACGGGGAATAAAATACCTTCGGGAGTTAATTTTAGGCGCGCTAACGCGTAATGAATTAGAAAACGGTGTATTCTTCCATTTCCGTCCTCAAACGGGTGGATGAACACAAACATGAACGACAATATTGTAGCGGCAACAACGGCGTTCACCTCTGATTTTTCCATATAGTAGAAAGCTTCTATCAAATGATTCATGAAATCTTTGACGTCTTTGGGCTGAGGAGCAATAAAGTGAACGATCAATTTCCCTAGCCCAGGCTCCTCCCCTACGTAGTTTTGAAATTGGCGATAAGTGTCTGCTGCGAAGCGAGGATCCACAATATTTTTTTGAAGTTCTACAAATGTCTCTTCTGAGAGGTTTCCAATGGAATCAGCTTTGTGAAGCAGCGCCACGAATTTAGCAAGTTTTTCGTTATCGGGCTTTTCCCTTTCAATTTCCCAGGAAGAGATCGTTTCTTTAGTATACAAGTAGCGCATAGCTCTTGCAAGTAGGCTGGGATCATAGTGTTGTGCTAATGTTTGCACTTTTTGTTGAAGTTGTTTTTTTTCAAATTCTTTAAGCAAAGCAGTCTTTCTAACGAGAGGTGCAAAATTGACATTTCCCAACAAGTTATCCGACACCCTATGACGGCGACTGCGTCTGTGGATCCCGCAATAATAATCTTCCGGATCTAGCAGAGGGACATAAACCCCTTGGTTGAGATCCGGCAAATCCAATTTTATTTGGGTGAATTTCTCAAATAAATACCAAAGAATACGAGTGTATTTACCTGTGGGCCTGCTTTGGAGATGGGCAGAGAGTTTCGAGGGGTCAATCTGCACTAAAACTTTTTTGAGAATGTAGAGATTGACACCTTCATGCTTTAACGCAAATTCAAGATCCTCAAAGACATCATCAGAAGGCTGATGGTAGGTGTTCGGGTAGATATAAAGGGTTAAGTTTTGATCTTTAAAGTGAAATTCTCGCCTTTCCGACTTGGGTGAGGCGTAGGACCAACAAAAATGTGGGATCGTTTTAAGATTAAAAGTTTCAACAAGTTTTTTGTATCCTAAAGGTGTCGCACCTTCAGGTATCTCCATTTGCCACATGTAACCACTCCAAATAAAATAGCCTGATAGATTGAATTTTACTCTAAATCGATTATTTTTTTCAGAAAATCGTTATTTTTGACAAGATTTCTTCAAAAACGATTATTTTTTGGTAGATCAAGGATTCTGAAACGGGGCATTGCTGTGCCCCGTTCGCAAATTTATGAGAGCGGCCGCGTGATACGGACAAAACGTTGGTTGCTAGAAGAGGGCTCACACCATGAACCATCCAATACCCTAGGGGCGACTCCTGCCCTAACACTGCTGGTCGAATCGATATAGTACCGTCGATTGTCTCCGGTTTTGCCAATTTGTTTTCCTGTCCCGCAATAAATTAACACGTGTGGAGGAGACTCCGCATTGTTCGGGTCTCTGCGGTCTAAAAAGATCAAATCTCCCGGTTCCATTGGCTCGTCTAATCGGACAGTTCTGCCGATCCCTTTGCTAACGGATGATGTAGGCTGATCGACTAACTTTCCACAGTCTGAAGTAAAATGAATTCCGGAAAGATTATAAATCCATGAGACAAAATTAGAGCAATCTAACCCATATCCTCTTCCTGGGAAGTGTCCACGCATGTTTTGTCCGTTAGTTGCTTTTGCTGGAATGTCAGTCCGCTCACTTGTTTTAAATTTATCATTCACTTTCGGTCCATGGTATTGTAGACCCTGATACTTTAACGCTAAAGTTACAACTAAACGTTGTTTCCATGCCTTATGATCTTCGGGAGCTATATTGTCCGGTACCGGTGGGGCAGAATGTATTTTTGCCAAAGGACCCCATTGAGAGCTTGTGTTATACCATAGCGATTCTGGCTTATCGGTTTGTGGGAGCTTCATTCGCTCATCTGCAGCATCATCGATTGTTTTTTGAAATTGTGGAGACGAAGGGTTGAGATACAACGACTGAGGCTCCATCTGTAATATCGATTTTTCCAGACGGGATAAAGAAGTCTGCTGAAGGTTATTTTTGATATAGTTTTGTGTATTGCTAAGAAGGGTTGGGTTTCCTTCAAGTAGCGGTGTAATGGCTGATCTGGTATTTGAGTAAGGTCTTTCGGTTAAACCTTGAATATTAGGGCGAACATCAACCCAAACAACACCATCAAAATGATTCCGGCGAGCCCAGACCTTAATTTTCTCCATAATTTCAGGGTTTTTATATCTAGAGCGTTCGGCAGCAAAATTTATATAGCCAATGGCATCTGATTCTGTTTCAGAATATCCTGCATGGACGCGGAGAGATCTGATCGCGGTATTCATGTTTGAGTGGATGGAAGTCGCGTAAAAAACAGGTTCTTTCTTACTCGTATCCGGGTGGAGCACACGGGTAAGGAATAGGTTTGAAGATTTATTCTCTACCCTGCCAAGGCAAACTCCCAGCTTAAGGTTTTCTGCAAGGGATGGGGTTGTTTCTTTCACTTGATCCGGCAGAATGCCTGTGTAATTTAACACCGCAATTTTTGAGATTGAACTTGCCATATGATCTCCAATATTATTAACTTTAGGTTAATTTTATCATTACTATGTTAAGGGTCGATAAACCAAGCATTAATTTTTGACTCATCACGCAAATGAATACCTAAGAGGCTAACAGGAAATACCACCAAAGTTGATATTTCCTGTCAGACTCTAAGCTAAGGAGAGTCAAAAATCCGTTGTTAAACAGATAACATAGTTTTATCAGCATTTAGCTTTATTGGAATGACAACAGGAACTTGGAAGTGAGAAACGGTACATTGTCCGAAAAGTGAATATTAAAAGCGGAGATTTACACCTCCGCTTCCTAAGAGAAGCGCCCCCCATTTTGATCTGCTGGGTGCGACAGTTTGCTAATTAAACAAGGAAAGAAGGCACAAATAAACCTTCTACCGCTGCAGAAGCTCCTATCCCAATGCCTAATATTCCGCACGCTAAAGTTGCTAATGAACCCGTGCCTATAGAGGTTATCACAGCACTTACTCCAACACAAAAAAAATAGCTCCCAGCGGCCAGAATGACAGCTCCAGGCGAAACCATAAGCCCTAAAGCACCAAGAACAAGAGCGCTCCCCCCTTTATAGACTACTAACGAGCCTAGAGCAGCTAAGGTGATTCTAGCGATTAATAGATAATCGAATCTTGACAGGTCACGTATAGGTCTTACGATTGGCTGTTGTTCGCTTGGATTCGATTGTTTAAGTGGTGAAGAGGTAGGTGAACTAATAGCTGACATGTAAATTCCTTTTTTAGGATTGATTTTGTAAAAATATCTATCACAACAATTCAAAATTATAATTACGATACCAACAAGAATCTTTTCCCTCAACAAAAATAACAAACCGCTCACGCTTAAAAAACCTGTCCTATCATTCAAAACATCGGATAAATCAAAAACCAATTAAGCCCAAACATAATTTGATTGAATTTTAAATTTTATTGTGTTATATTGAACTTTTATAACCACGAGATTTTTTTTAAAAATGCTAAAAGGCACTATTTATGCCATTGCCGCCTGCCTGATTTGGGGGTTGATTTTTGTTGTTCCCCCTTATCTTAAGGGGTTTGATTCATTAGAAATCGCATTGGGAAGGCATTGCATCTATGGAATAACCTCATGCCTCTTACTCCTTTGGGCATCTCGAAACGCTTCAATAAAATATCCATTAGCCATCTGGGGACAAGCTTTTCTTTTCTCGCTGATAGCCAATATTTTTTACTACTCGTGTGTTGTGATGGGCGTGAAACACGCTTCACCATCAATTACGGCACTTATCCTGGGTGTCAGCCCGGTATTAATTTCTTTTTATGGCAACTGGCTCCAAAAGGAATGTAACTTTAAAAGTCTGATAATCCCTTCTGTATTGATTTTGGTAGGGCTTTTTATGGTCAATATCCCCATTTTCCAACAAGAGGAATTGGGTTCTCAAAAACCCTATTACCTTATCGGGGTTCTAGCCTCATTTGGGGCCTTATTTTCATGGTGCTGGTTTGTCGTCGCAAACGCCAGATTTCTTAAAAACAATCCTGAGATTGACCCCCAAGCTTGGTCAACAATTTCCGGAGTTACGACTTTGATCTGGGTACTCTTTTTAGGTGGGAGTTACGAAATTTGGCAGGGCGCGGAACATTGGCAAAAGTTTATTACTCCATCTCCTGAATTATGGGTGTTTCTTGGAGGATGCGCAACTCTTGGTATTTTATGTTCATGGATTGGGTATTTTCTGTGGAACAAGGCGTCCATGCTTCTGCCGGTTTCGTTTGCGGGCCAGCTGACTATGTTTGAAACCATTTTCGGTCTTCTTTATTTCTATCTACTTAAGCAAGAGAGCCCTCCGATCGTCGAGCTCGCAGGCATCACCCTGATGCTATCCGCGATTCTTTATGGAATGAAAGCGTTTACTGAAGAACAACCAGCCTTAACCACTGAATAATTAATCAATTGTATCTCTATCTTAATAAGCATGTTTTTTCTTTGCTCTGATTGTTTTTTTTTGATACAAGGAAACCAACAAGGGGTTTGAATATGCTAAATGTTGTTACCTCAGAACGTTTCCATGTCCTTTTGCAGATCGGTCAGTATCTGCCCTTTCAGATGAACTATAGTGATAAAATCCTGCTTCTATTTTCACACGAGTCTGCTCCCGAAGAACCATTACAAGGTACTTTAAACAAGCTGTCACTGTTGCCTTGGGAGGACAAAAAAGAAGCAGGCAACATGGCTTTACCCCTACTACAGCAAGGCTGGCAGCAATTAAATAGCATGTGTAATGACTTAAGAGCTTATAAAAGAGCGCTTACAGAATTTTATAAGGGCCAACTCTATTGCTTCAAAGGAATATCTGCTGTTGTTAACGAGAATAAAACCCACCCGCAAATTATTTTTGACTACATCTCAAAAGCCAAAGAAGCGTTTATCTCCAGCCAAAAAATCTATCCGAACGCAAGCAGTAAAAATGCAATAATCCTCTTGGATTCACTACTAAAAAATTCCCCCGCAAAAAACACGAAAATTTCTGAAGATGAAGATGCTTGCTCCTACAGCTCTTTAGGGCGTTTATATGTGGAACAGAAAAAATGGGCCTTGGCTTATAAAAATTTTAAAATAGCTCACAAAAAATGTCCTAACTCCCCTATTCATCAAACTGAAAAAACTTTAGCCGAGTGTTTTAAACAAATCAGCGAGCTTTATAATCTTTGCCAAAGCGCGCCTATTGTATTCCGAAAGACCACCACAAAACGTTATCTCGAAATTATTCACGAAAACCTAAGCACTATCGAAGGACTAACCTCGACTGCGCACCGCTCATTAATCCTAACTGAGCAAGAACACGTGCGGTGGCTTTCCGCTCTTTCACACATTCGCACTAAAGAGATGATTTCCTAATTAAAAAACTACGGATTTTAATTACCGAATCAGCTCTAAAACCCACCAATATTAACCGAGCTTTATTTTTTCACAGCCTTGCCGATTAACAACTCGTTAAAACCAGCGTCATTGATAATTTTTGTATAATATAAAAAAAAATGTATGATGTGTTTTTTCATCTAAATGTGGTGGTGGTATAATGACTCATCAACAGGTTGCGCAATCTACCGAGCAATTTCTTAAAACCTATGCCGCTCATCCCCATTATATTTCCCCTCGCGGAAACACCCTGAATGCACGGTCATGGCAAACAGAGGCTCCCCTAAGAATGCTTCTTAACAACCTTGACGCAGAGGTCGCCGAAGATCCCGCCAACTTAGTTGTCTACGGCGGCACCGGCCAAGCTGCCCGGAGCGTAGAGGCACTGGAATCCATCATAAAAATTCTTCTGAATCTCCAACACAATCAAAGCTTGCTTATTCAATCCGGCAAACCTGTAGGCATCTTACCTACGCACCCTAACGCCCCTCGAGTTCTTATCGCCAATAGCAATCTTGTACCCCACTGGGCTAACTGGGAACACTTCAATGAACTCAAAAAACGTGGTCTCATGATGTATGGACAGATGACGGCGGGCAGCTGGGTCTATATAGGTTCACAGGGGATTTTGCAGGGCACTTACGAAACATTCGCAGCGCTCGCTAGAAAGCACTACCAAGGCACCCTTAAAGGAAAGCTGATTTTTTCGGGTGGATTGGGGGGAATGGGCGGCGCGCAACCTTTGGCTGTCACCCTTAATGGCGGGGTTTTTCTTGGGGTTGATGTCGATCCCTCCCGAATTCAAAAAAGATTAAAAACACGTTATATCGATAAGATGACAGAAGATTATGCAGAAGCCGTTGCTTGGGCTTTAGAAGCGCGCGAACTCAAAATACCCCTATCTATAGGCCTTGTTGGAAATGCCCCGACAGTCATTGAGAAACTTCTTCACGATAAAATCCTCCCCGATGTCGCTACCGATCAAACATCTGCGCATGATCCCATCAATGGTTATATTCCGGTTGGTTTTTCCTGCGAAACGGCTAAAAGTTTACGCGAACTGCAGCCGGAAATTTACAAAGAAAAATCCCTTCGATCAATGGCTAAACACGTTCATGGTCTATTAGAATTCAAAAACCGCGGTTCCATTGTTTTCGATTACGGAAACAACATTCGGGAATTTGCAAGGCAGGGGGGGGAACTGAGAGCCTTTGAAATTCCCGGTTTTGTTCCCGAATATATCCGCCCTCTGTTCTGCGAGGGAAAAGGCCCCTTCCGCTGGGTGGCCCTTTCCGGTGACCCTGAAGATATCTATAAAACTGACGCGGCGTTGATCGAACTGTTTGAAGATGACCACCACCTAGTCAACTGGCTCGCAGCTGCCCGCCAAAAAATAGCATTTCAAGGACTACCGGCAAGAATCTGCTGGCTTGGTATAGGAGACCGAGCCAAAGCAGGGTTGCTTTTTAACGAAATGGTTCGTAAAAAAATTCTTAAGGCTCCTATCGTGATTGCCAGAGACCATTTAGATTCCGGTTCTGTCGCATCGCCCTATAGGGAAACCGAGGCGATGAAAGATGGCTCGGATGCTGTTTCCGATTGGCCCCTCCTGAACCTTCTAAGTAATTGCGCGGGAGGAGCGACCTGGGTCTCTTTCCATCACGGAGGCGGGGTAGGAATGGGCTACTCTCAACACGCCGGCATGGCGATTGTTGCAGACGGTTCCGAAGAAGCAGAAGAAAATTTACGTCGCGTATTATTTAACGATCCCGCAATGGGAGTGATCCGTCACGCGGATGCCGGCTATCCGGAAGCGATAAAAATGTTGAACAAATTTGGATTGCATTGTGGTAATAACTAAAGTAATGAACGAGGCGTTTGGTGGAACCCTAATAGGTCCTATCACACAAATACTGACCATGGATCTACTCCCACCTGCAGGGCCTATCCCTGACACACGCCTTATAGTGTTAGAAGACGAGTGGATTCGAATCTCAAATGGTATGATTACCTCCATCGGCCCGTTAGAGGAGATCCAAAAGCCTGATGATATCGTTAATAAATTGAGGACTCCTTTTGTATGTTTACCGGGTTTTATTGATGCCCACACCCATCTATGTTATGCCGGAAAGCGCTCTGCAGACTATGCGATGCGCATTGAGGGAACAGGTTACGACGAAATAGCGGCGTTGGGCGGCGGCATCCTAGATACCGTCAGAAAAACCCGTACTTGCCACATTGAAGAACTCACGAAAACACTTGTCGAAAGAATTAAACTTTGCTTAACGCAAGGGGTCACCACGT
Organism: uncultured bacterium; assembly: GCA_964513575.1. Taxonomy (GTDB): domain Bacteria; phylum Chlamydiota; class Chlamydiia; order Chlamydiales; family Parachlamydiaceae; genus CAMFKA01. The sequence goes on from CAZENM010000012.1 coordinate 11,328, forward strand.
GTGAAGTAAAAACAGGTTATGGATTAACCTATGAACATGAAATGAAAATGCTGGAAGCAATCAGGCTTGCGGGAAAAGAAGTGCCGGTTTCACTAGTCCCCACATGTCTTGCGGCACATACCCGCCCCATAGAATTTAAAGACAACAAAGAATACTTAAACTTCGTCATCCATCGGATTTTAAAAACGGTGGTAGACGGGAACTTTTGTGACCGCGTAGACATTTTTGTTGACGAGCATGCCTTTTCTGTCAAAGAAGCTAAAGCGTTTCTGCTTACCGCAAAAAATATGGGGTTTAAACTCATTGTGCACGCAGACCAGTTTTCTGTGGGCGGATCCTTATTAGCAGCGGAAATGGGAGCTCTTAGCGCGGACCATTTAGAAAAATCAGGTCCAAATGAATTCGCGGCTTTAAGGAAAGGAAATGTTATCCCAATAGTCCTGCCAGGGGCATGCCTAGGATTAGGACTCCCCTTTCCGGACTGCAGAGGAATGTTGGATAATCAACTCCCTTTAGTAATCGCTACAGATTGGAATCCGGGCACAGCCCCCCTAGGAAATCTACTGTTACAGGCTTCAGTTCTTGCGGCGGCGTGTAAGCTCACAACAGCTGAAACCTTAGCGGCGATCACGTGCCGCGCTGCTAAAGCGTTGAGCGTTAACGATCGAGGGATATTGAAACGTGGTTACCGAGCGGATTTTATTCTATTCCCAACGAACGACTACAGAGATATTTTGTATTATCAAGGAAATCTATTGCCGTCGCATGTCTATATCCAAGGAAATCGTGTAGGATAAAAAAAATAGAAAGGAATTCATCATGGCAGCCTGCTCGTCCTCGGGTTCTGGTTCATCTTGTTTAGGGGTGGTCTTTATAGAAAACTATTCACACAACATGAATCCTCTTGAGCAAATTTATAACCAAATTAATTTACATTTAACCGCCCCCTATTTGGACGAGGTCCAATTAAATGCTTTGTTGGACGCTGCTGAATCCGGCTATAACGACCTTTCAGGCTCTGCAATTGAAATGTCCATCAAAGAAAAAATCAATGAACTGACGCTAGATACGAATGTAAAAAAACGCACCTACGCCTTCTTTATGCGCGATAATATAAATTCCACCCTTGCTGAATTAGACAAACTCTTCCAAAAAGAATTCCATCCCGAAACATTGGCACAGCATACCGATGTTTATTTTGAAAGCTTGTCAAAAATTGCTAGTTCTTACAAGTACTTACAAGAAATGCAATGGAAAAACATCCAATTCCACACCGTTGAAATCTTAAATTTCGAACGGAGGATTTCCCTCGATGCTTTTAGAGAGACAATTCCGGAAGTTTTTATCACAAAAAAAAATTTCCTTAACAGATTAAAAAGCGTTTTAAGACCTATATTTGAAAATCCCGGGGATCGGTTTAAGTCTATCGCAAAAACGATGAATCGGAATATTGAGATAGAATCGTTATTAAAATCTGAACACTGGGAGTTGGTCGCTGAAATTGCCCCCGAGCCTGTGGCATCATCATCCAATCAGAAATCTGAGGTTTTTCTAACGGAAACGTCTTCCCAAAAAAAACACCTCGCTAAAATCATTGAAAATATTTCCGACCGTATTCTAAAACATTATGGATCAACAATCGTGAATCTATTAGTAAACCCGCTTATAGATTGTTTTAAAATGGAATCGCTGCAAGAAATTGTAAATAATTCTTTAGAAAATCTTTTTCCCACATTCCTAAAGCAAGAAAATGAGGAGAGAAAAAGATGGGTTCAATTTATTTGTAGTTCTATCCCTGCGGCATTGAGCGGTTTTTTGAGCGTTCCTCTACAAACCATTTCCGACCCCAAGGAGGGATATGCCTTTATTCACGGAATAACAAAATTACTTCAGCCTTTATGCTTTGGAACTCCAGGAAGGATTGGAAATCAACACAAGGCACTCGTTCTTAACATGCTACCCCAGATCACCCTGTTCTTGAATGACTATCAAGCTTCTGTAAAAATGGCGAGGGAGCAAAATGTTACGCCGTTAGCCAATGAGAACTTTATCTTAAGAGGAATGATTCAAAATATCCAAACACGTCACACTACTCAAATCTTCAGAAATGAACGCAACCCAAAAATGTATCGGGAAGACCTGCAAAACCTTATTAGAAATCTTATCGTCATGCAATTTGATTTGCTCACCCCCCCACTCCCGCTTGCTGTTAAAGCGGTCGCAATTGAAATCACGAAGGATTATGTGTATAAGATTTTCGATTCGATGCTTTCCCCATTCTGCATCGCTGTTCTCGTGCATAGGCTTGTTGACTGTCAGGAAAAATTAAATGTACCTGCCGAAACTTCAACAACTCCCCCAACCTCACATATCCCGGATAATCAATTTACTCGCGCTCTCGCAACGGAGTATTGGAATGCTATTCAGCCGATCCTTAAACTAGGTGGAAATCCGATAGTCATTAGCAGCCTGGTCAATCTTTTCGAAAACCCAATCCGGGAAAAATTATTCGATCTATCAAAAAAAACTTCGGAGGAGATGCACACCGTTCTTTCATCCGACTGTGTGCTAATGCCTTTTATTCTTTTCGACTCAATATTATTTCACAAACAAGGTGATGATTATGTTCCTGCTATTGGTGAGCTATTAAATGCCGATCAAGAAAAAAGGCAAAGATTCACACGGAACATCCTAGAAAATTTCAAAGGAACACCTTATAAACACATCTCTGAAATGATTAAGAACAATACTTCAACATTGGCACTAAAGGCCGCTGAAGCATTTGTTAGCTTAGATGAATTTCTATCAAACGTGTTTGATCAACTTAACGAGCTTTCGTCCCAAGATAAAATTCTAAAACTGCTGCTAGTCTATCTTGTAGATGGATATACAAATTATTTGAACGAGGTCTCCCCATGCCCAACGACACCCACTACCTTCCTCCAAGGCGAGAGCTCTGGAGCGGCCGCGACGACGGCCCAAACAACCTACGGTTTCACCAAACCGTAGAGCTAATAAACTTAAAAGAAGCGCTTCCAAGATACCCACTCGCTCTCCTGGGGTTTTGTTGCGACGCCGGTGTCAAACGCAATTTTGGCAGGCTCGGTGCTTATGAGGGACCAGAAGCCTTCCGACGGGCCATGGCTAAAATGCCTTCCGTCTTCAAGTTAGAAGATTGCGGAGATATCATTTGTCGAGATGACGATTTAGAAGAATCCCAAAATGCTTTTGCCGAAACGATTAGTATGATTCCAAAGGGATCAGTCGTTTTAGGAATAGGCGGTGGTCACGAAATCGCCTGGGCACACTATTTGGGATTAAAGGAAATCTACGAAGAACAAATAGGGATCATTAATATTGATGCTCATTTTGATTTACGCCCATTATCAACTCTACAGCAGGGTACATCGGGAACTTCTTTTTTACAAATTGCCAACAAATATCCATTCGACTACACCGTCATTGGAATACAACAATTGGGTAACACTCAGGGGTTATTTCAAAAAGCTACAGACCTGCGGGTGAATTTCATTACCGCGGAAGAGATCCATGTAAATGGAATCAATAGCGCTATGGCAGCGATAGAGGACTCCCTGAAACGCAACACGAAAATTTATTTGAGTATCTGTTTAGACGTTTTTGCTGCTCCATATGCACCTGGCGTGAGCGCGCCCCAGCCTTTGGGACTGGTTCCATGGCAGGTTATCCCGCTGATCAAACGAATCTATAGCTCAGGAAAAGTAGTGGGTATAGATATTGCGGAGCTAAATCCCCATCTTGATCATGATAACACCACTGCAGCGCTTGCAGCTTCCTTGATGTGTCATCTTGCAACGGAAAGCGTGACGGGTTCTTCGACCTCACCAACCTGGAAATAACAGTTTTTAGTAGGTCGTGGAGTCGCTATTTTTTTTAGAAACGGGAAGACGCAAAGGAGGGGCAACTTTCAGCAAACCTCAAACTAACAAATCAATTTATTGTTTTGAGGTTATCTAAAAGTCTGCATTCCCTTTGCGTCTTTGCATCTTTGCGTTTAAAATGCCCTAAAAAGCTTGCGAATTTCTCGGCAAGGTTATCTTATTAGAAGTGCCAGATCCAATTGCCCATGATGGACCAAGAAAGCCATCTCACACGCAATTTCTGCTCGGATTTGTAGTTTTCTTGCCCTGTATACAAACCGTCTCGGTCAACAATGTAATTGATCCGGTTCATGGATTGTTCGCCATGATGAGTCCACAAGTTTCTATAGGTTCCGGAAATACCAATGTAGTGGTTGCTGAAGATGTTATAAACCACGCCACCCTCTGCGTAATACCCAACAAATCTGGCTCTGTGCTGAACGAACCCATCAATATCATCGCGTAGATTCCAGTGAGTTTTTGCTCTATAGTTCCCCATCTGAGCTTGGATGATTCCATAGAATCTTAAATTACAATTCATGTTAAGCAACAGGTCATAACCTGCGACTCCGCCATACCAACGAGTTTTATAGGTACTGTGGACTCCCGGCAGGGGCCCAATTGGCTCCATCGCGTCGTAGACTGTTTTGGCATCATAAAGATGCAGGTGTTGTTCCGAATGCGTATACCCAATAACAGGAGCAATCGCAAGACGACCGCCGGAAGACTTAAATACATAGCCTCCCACGCCGGAGACGTCGAATACATCCCCTCTTCCTGCGTTCGCGTGATTTTTATTCAACAGGTGAGGTTTTCCCCCATCAATATCAACGGCATAATCAGAATCCACCGCATGCCCGCTGTAAATTCTGCCGTAGTCTCCGTTCGCTCGGAAGTACCAGTTATTGCAGGAGGTAAAATTGAGTGTTAGATTAAAATCAGCAATCTGAAGGTCTTCCCACTTAATTTTTGTGATAGGATCGCTTGTTTCTAGGGGATCTCTAGTGGACCAATCTAGCTCGTCCTGACGGTAGCCGGCTGAAAAATTAGCGTTGAACCCTGGAGGATAGCCATAAAGGGTTGATGATAGTGAAGTGATAGACAAAAAACACAATGTTAAGAGCTTTTTCATAATTGAATTCCGTTGGATGATTTCATGGAGGGTTATGCCAATTTAATTTTTTTAGTTCAAGAGGAAATTTTGATATATCGCACCAATCCTCTACACGATTCTTCAAGGATATCTAACACTTCATCAAAGGCATTTTCACCCTTGAAATAGGGGTCGGGAACTTCTTGATTTTTATACAGGTCGCAAAATGCTGTCATAAGGTGTATTTTAGAAGTTTCACTCGGATTTTTCGCGTGAGCTTGCAGGAGGTGCAAGACCTCTTTATCAGCAGCCAAGATATAATCATATTGATTATAATGGTCTGTAATAAATTGCTGGGCGCGGGATGTTAAAGCAAGCCCCCTTTGCATAGCAGCAGCCCTCATCCGTTCATCAGGGAGCTGGCCTACATGCCAAGATCCGATTCCCGAGCTGGCAATCTCCCACCTGGGCTCTAACTTTCTTAGAATTCCTTCAGCGGCCGGTGATCTGCAAATATTCCCAAGGCAAACGAACATTACTGAGGGTTGCTTATCGCTCATATCTATTCCTTACTCCACGTTGCAAGCACAGCGAAAACCATAGGTACCATTCACTGTTCCCGGATTATTTCTGTGTCGGCGTGTGCAGTGAAGATCTTCTTTCAAGCTTTTCCAACATCCCCCCCTAAGCACGCGATAGACACCTTGGAGTGGTCCCGAAGGATCTTCCGGCTCTTGAACCGATATTTCATAGTAATTGTATCCGTACCAATCGTAGCACCACTCATAAACATTTCCGGCCATATCATACAGACCGATACGATTGGGAGAGTAGCTGCACACAGCCGTTGTATCGGAGCTGAAAAAGTTTGCTTGAGACTTTTCGATATCATCACCGGTTGGATAAAACATCTGCTCATCGACGCCGCGCGCCGCAATCTCCCACTCAGCTTCAGTTGGAAGACGTTTTCCGACCCATTTTGCGTATGCTAAAGCGCCATACCAAGTGACCCCTACAACAGGGTGCTTCACATATCCTGATTCGATACTCAGCTTTCCCCCGCTTCTTTTGATGCGCGAGTCTCTAAGTCTGATAATATCATGATGACTGCTGTCTTTTTCTCCCCCCATAGCTTCCAAAAATCTAACAAACTGTCCATTGGTCACCGGATGAATATCGATCGCATAACTAGAAAGTGTTACCTGATGGCGGGGCATTTCATCACGATTTCCATCATTGCTGCCTCTGAAGAACTGCCGCCCTTGAATGACCACCATTTCAGTAAGAATCGGTTTAACTTGAGTGCCGTCATTTGTAGTGGGCACATAGTGTTTTACAACCGGATCGACGTTAAAAGCCGTAGAAGGGTCAAATGATTCGTCGGGTCGTTCTAATAAAGTCGTACTAAGAATCGGCTTAAGCGATGAGGCAGATTCGTTCGGAGCCGTTTCCGCATGCTGAGTTGCGGGTGTCATTAAAGCAGGCGCAACAAAAGATGCTTGAATAGGTGGCGGAGGTTGTATAGTCACAATAGGTTCTTTTTTAGGAGCCTCAGCAATCGGTGTTTCTATTTTGATCTGCAGGTCTTGAAATTTTTCAACGCGAGGTTGAGTGATTTCATCTAACAGTTCTGTCAGCTTGGAGGCGGCCGCTGCGGGATCAAAATTAATTGGTTGGCGAATAAGGTGATCCCAATGATACTCGAGACCTTCCACTTTTTCTGAAGGCATCGGGAAAAGTCCCTCGGGAAACTCACCGACCAATAAGAAATAGGCTAAAACACCGAAAGCATAGACATCGGCTTTTAAATCAACTGGATCAGGACGTTTTTGTTCTGGCGCCAAAAACGCAACGGTTTGCAGGAATGATGCGTGCAGCGCAGTGATTTTTTGAGCATCTCCAACCAGGTACTTAGAACCGCTTAATCCGATCCCGAGAGAATCAGCCGTCAATTTATAAGCCCTAGATAAAACTGTACCAGCTCCGATAACCCTAGAAAGTCCAAAGTCTGAAAGATAAATTTGAGCCAACCCCTTATCATAGCCTATGAGGATGTTGTTGAATTTTAGACCACGGTGAACCAAATCCCTCTGCCCAGTTTTCTTCAGGTGGGCATAGTCTAGAGCCTCTGCGACTTGCCTAAGGATTCGCAGCAGTTCTTTTTCTTCAAACCTTTTTCCGTGGGCCATCACATATTGTGCCAAATTCGTCGTTTCTCCAAACTCGTCAACAATACAGTCCGAAACAATAAAATAAGTCCCGTTCGCATAAGAGAGATTATGAATTTTCACTAAATTAGGATGATCAAGCGCCGCGATGGCCGCGATATCTTCTTCGAAGCGTTGAATAAAGGCGCGATCAGTCCCTAACTCTTCCGGCAACACTTTTAATGCGTATTGACGCTTTAGAAAGCGGTGCTCCGCTAGGTAAACAGAGCCTAAAGCTCCTTGTCCGATTAATTTGAGAAGATTATAGTCTCCAAGATTCCGTGGTTCCATTAAAGCTCCTTGCTATCTATAATATTCTGGGCGGCTTCTAAAGAGCGGCTATACCCGAATAGTGTTCTCGAATAATTGATAAACTGCTGTGCTAGCTGTACATTTCCCACGGAAAGAGCAGCTCTGACATAGAAAAGCAGATCCGTTCTAGGGAATAGGACCTGGCTATCTATCATTTTACGCACTAATATATCTACTTGTTTAGACCTATCAGCTTCAGGACAAAAGGCGATCATCATTTTATAGAGCATGTGATCAGAGGGGTTTTTCAGTTGTGCCTTTTGCAAACTACTCATAATTTGCGCGCGTTCCTCTTCCTTTTCAAGACCCAAAGGTAATCTTTCATAGAGTTTAATATGAAGGACGGCCCTCATTTTGTCAGCCAAATAATGATTAGGGTCGTTTCTATAAGCCGATAAAAATAATGGATAGAAGCGGTCAAACCGGCCCAAATTTGCATAACTGGCAGCTAAAAGATAGTTCAAATAGGGATCAGAAGCTGTCTCACCATATTTGTCTATCATTTGAATTGCAATTTCCTGACTCGATTTACCTTGAGTATTTAGATAAATTTTGTACGCCTCATTGAAATTTTCAGAAGGGGAAATAGTGGCTTCGTTGGATTTTTGCAGGTCTAAAAATCTCAAGAAAGAGGTCACCGACTCTTCCAAACGCTGATCCAAAAACAACTCCTGATATTCATCTAAATCTGTTTTTGAGCTGTTTTTGTCGATCCCTTCCAACATGGAAAACCCAAGGACCAAAGGAACAAGTAGCCGTATCATGCTTTTCTCTTTCTGAATAAAGAAACCGTATGTTAACATTTCTAATTAATTTTATAACAGTTAACCCTGATCATTTTATGGATAAACGCACAATTGTCTTTTTCGTCTTACTCATGGCCACACTAGGTCTGACAGACTACTGGTTTAATGGCCAAAGAAAAGAAAAACTGCTCGAGTGGACAGAGCAGCAAAAAGCAAGGAAAGAACAGCTTGTTAGAACACTTCAGAGCGAAATAGCAACGAAGTCGCTAGATGCTGAAAAATTACCGTTAGTGGAACTCTACGAAGACGAAAATGGCAATACGCTGTTTAGCTACGGTGTGGAAAACAACGAAGTTGTTGTCATACAAAACAACTCTAAAACACCACCGGAAAATCTATTTTCCCGAAAAGTCGGCAGCCTGGAAGCCCCCGTAAAACTTTCCCTGACAGCAAACAATTCCGGCATTGTTCTATATTCCGCAAAACCCGATGCAAAAATTGAAGCGTTCGCACTTCCTGATTTTGGACACTATGACTTGCAGTTTGTCAATTCCACATCCCCGCTGAAAGTCACCTGGGCGGATTATACTGATGGAAAACTCACTCTAGCCGTGGATAAAATCAACCAACTTCGCAATGAACTAGAACCGGAAAGCACCGGTTCCAATATTGAATTCAATGGTATTTTACTTGCTAAATCAGGCGAGAGCTACCTTCCGGCTGCGATCTACGAATCCGCTGACCAACGAGCCACCCTCATTGGCGACATCCGGACATTATCGCCAAACGTGTCATTAAAATCTGTGACGTCTGCGTTAAAAATCGCTACAAACGGCGATCCTGAAACTTTCTATGTCCTTGAAAATGGCTATCAGCAATTAGTTTTTTCAAATGTTGGCGGAGCGCTGCTCGAGATCAACCTACCATTTAAAAGCCCGACCGATAAAGAAAGCCCCGTCAAAGAAATTGGATACGACCGCGAAATGGTTAAAGACCATCCCTATAACGCCTATTTTCCGGCGCATTCCTACTTCACCCCCGGATCTAACGGTAAAGATGGTTTTGTTTTTAACCAACAAGGTCACCTAGGTGGTTATTACCCTCTGATACGCAGAGATCTTATCCAATTAGGCAACAGAAAAAGCGTTCGAATTCCCGCAAAGTTCTATGCGACTAATATTGTCTCTGAATACCCCGAACTTGCCGAAACTCGCTACCAAGTGAAATACTTCGATAAAAACACAATTATCTTCGAAGCCATTACCGGACAAAGAAAAATCACGAAAACTTATTCGATAGCTTCGGAAGATAAAGGCGCACCCTACTGCATCGACCTAACAATCGATATCGAGGGCGACGCAAGAGGTCTGTGGCTTACCACCGGCGTTCCGGAGATGGAATGGATTTCAGGTGGACCCGCCCCTGCTCTAAAGGTCAGACAGACTCGAAGCGGCAATCCGGAAGTTGAATCCCTAAAACTTCCTGACGACGCCTCTATCACCAACTCAATCCTTCCCGATTGGATTTGCAATTCAAACGGATTTTTTGGAGTAATCTTAGACGCCTTAACACCTGTGGATCTCGGCTACCGTGCACAATACGTTTCCGGGGAAATCGTCCCATCGCGCCTAGTGGAAATTGGGCAACAATACGAAAAATTTGTTCCGGAAAAATTACCTGGTTATACCATGATGCTGCCACTGAAAGCCGGCGGCGGAAAAATGGTATTCAGGATCTTTGCTGGACCTTTTTCAGACCCGATCCTAAAACAGGTCGACAACACCTTCTCGGACCCGGCAACGGGATACAACCCAGACTATATTGCTTCGCAAAGCTTCCATGGCTGGTTTTCCTTCATCTCGGAACCTTTCACCAAGCTCCTGTTTTTCTTGATGAACATGTTTCACACACTGACAGGTTCCTGGGCTCTTTCGATTGTTCTGTTGACCGTAGTGCTCAGACTAATGCTCTATCCTTTGAATACCTGGTCCGCAAGGTCGATGTTTCAGATGCAGCAAATCGCCCCGGAAGTCGCAAAGATCCAGGAAAGAAATAAAAAAGATCCGAAGAAAGCTCAAGTAGAGATCATGAATCTCTACCGTGAAAGAGGTGTTAATCCCCTCTCCGGATGTTTACCCATCATCATACAAATTCCATTCCTGATGTGGATGTACGATTTGCTTAAATCGACATTCGAACTGCGTGGCGCAGAATTCATTCCTGGATGGATTGATAACCTTGCCGCACCGGACGTTTTGTTCAGCTGGACAACCCCGATTTATTTCATTGGAAACGAATTTCACCTTCTACCGGTCCTTTTAGGTGCTCTGATGTTCGTTCAGCAGAAATACCTAAGCCCGACTTCCGGTGATCCGAACCAAATGACTGAGACACAAAGACAGCAACGAGCGATGGGTTCCATCATGACGCTTGCGTTTACGTTCTTATTCTATAATCTGCCCAGCGGATTGAATATTTATTGGTTGTCCTCTACCCTTATCGGGATGCTTCAACAGTGGTGGACTCAAAAACAACTGAAAAGTAAAGCAGTTGTTGCAGGGGGCATCACTCCAAAATAATGCAAGCATGGGAAGACTTTCTTAAATCTCAGGAGAAACAATTTGGAGCCGACACGGTCAACAAGTGGCTGCGCTCTTTGCGGATTCTCCGTTTCGATGCTTGTAACCTCTTTTTAGAGGCAAAAGACACCTTTCAAGCGATGTGGGTGGAAGAACATATTCTTCCACTCGCCAAGCAAAAGCTGATCAACAATAACAATAAAAAAGTCAAAATACACCTTAGTATTGCCAACCAAGAGAAGTTTGCTTCAAAAGATGCAAAGCGGGAGCGGCCCGCGCAACAAATACCCGCAGGCTTTACTCTTACCTTTGACACCTTAGATCCCCATGCCAGTTTTGAAAATTATTACACCTCTGAAGCTAATACTCTCGCGATAAAAGTTTTGGAACGGATCCTTCCACCCTACAACGAACTCGCCGCCTATAATCCTATTTATCTCTATGGAGGCAGCGGCTCCGGAAAAACACACCTCCTCATGGCAACAACTAATGCCCTCCGAAATGCTGGAGTTAAGGCCCTTTTTTGCCGCGCTGAATTATTTACCGAGCATGTGGTTTCCGCGATTCGCGGCGGAGAAATGAGCCTCTTCAGACAGGCCTATCGAAATATTGACGTTCTTTTGCTAGACGATGTCCACCTATTCGCTAGGAAGGGAGCGACCCAAGAAGAGCTATTCCACACATTCAACACCTTACACTTATCCAACAAACAGATTATTTTAGCTTCCAATTGCGCGCCTAACGAATTGCAATCCATAGAACCTCGTTTAGTCAGCCGATTTGAATGGGGCATTACTCTCCCGCTGGCTTCGCCGAGTCAAGATGAACTCCTGCAAGTATTGCAAAAGAAAGCGGAGGCGCTGAAATTTCAACTCCCTGAAAAAATTGCTCTCTTTCTGATCGAATCATTTCCGACAAACACTAAAAATCTGATGAGAGGTTTGGAAGCGCTTGTGTTGCGACTGCACTTTAATCAACGCTCCGGAGCACGACCAACAGCGCTTCTCAGCGTCCCTCTTGTAAAGCAATTACTAGCCGATCTTCTCAAAGAAGAAAAAGAACAGAAGCTGACACCAAATAGAATCATCCAAGAAGTGGCCGAATTTTACGGCATCCATAAAGATGACCTAATGGGCAAATCTCAAAGTCGCGACTGCGTATTGCCAAGACAGATCGCGATGCATCTGATCCGGCAAGAAATAAAGATTTCCTACTTAAAAATCGGATACCTCTTCGAAAGGGATCACTCCACTGTCATTTCAAGCGTTAAAATCATTCAAAAGGCGCTAGAGGAAAATGACGAAGAGATCACTAGCGCCTACCACCCTATCTTCAAAAAGATCAAAACCTGCTAATTGTGGCACATGCTTTATCGTCGTGTTTTGGAGATTGTGCCCCATGCACAATCAATGCCTTCGTGGCACATGCTTTAGCTTGTGTGGATCATTAAGGTGTAATCCGGGCTTAACGCAATATTACCCCTCGATGGTCCAGGCAAACTAAAGCAGTAATTGAATTGGGATTACTTATAAATTCCAACCTGCTGAAGATAGCTCCTTGCGGAGCTTTGCGATCGATAGCTCCTTTGCCTTAGCTTCTATTTCTATCGTAAGAGGATCAATCTCCCGCCAACACTCGGGAAAATCATGAATGTCAATATAATCGTGATGGCGATGCGGCTGGGGTCCCGCCCACCCTTCCAATGGACTTGATATATGAAATAAAGGTTCTCGATCCCAGGTCGATAGCGCTGCTTTAGTTGCTTCTTCTATGCTCAACGTATCTTTAAGGCAACGGTGGTGGTGCACGTCATAAACAAGAGGGATTTTTAATTTGCGACACAACGGCAAAAGATCTTCAGGTGTATAGACTTTATCATCATTTTCCAAAGTCAATCGCGACTGAGCGGCTTTTGAAAGCCTGCCAAAGCTTTCCGCAAAACGCCTAAGCGCTGCCGATTTATCCCCATAACTTCCACCCCCATGAATATTAATCACATCCGCGCCGATTAATTCGGCAACTTCTGTGTGATATTCAATATCGGCAATCGATTTTTCAATAACCTCTTCTTTATTCGAACTCAGCACAACAAACTGGCTAGGATGAAACGCTAACCTTACATTAGCTTTCTGCGCATACCGGCCACAAGTTTTAAGCTTCTCCATAAATAAAAGTCCCGAAGGAAGATCCGCCAAACGATATTTGAGCCGAGGATGCGTTGCCGCCGGCAAAAATTCGCTATTCACCCTAAAACTATGAATTCCATTGTTGTGACAGAAAGTGATAGCCTGTTCGAGCGCTGATATATTATGCGCGACAATAGCATCAAGATAATCTAAGGGGTTCTGAAGTTTTAATAGATAAGTAGCCGTTGTTGTCCGAAAACGAATAGGCTCCTCAACAAACGCGCAGCATAAACCTAATCTAATCATTCCTATCCCCTACTTGAGTTACCCGGGTAGGTTAACCGACTCCTTTCCAAAAAACAATATTTTTACACTAACTGGCATAATTCTTGCATCCCTAGAGGTGAACTAGGGTGGTTATTATGGAACATTTATCAGCTTCAATTACACCGTTCTTGAAATGCTTGGAGAATAACCACGTCATCCGCTTTAACCCCGATGGCTCATGGAAAAAATGTCCGGCTTGGTTCCCGAAAAAGCTGCATTCACAGCTCGAAAACTTTACCGCTTTTCTAGATAAATGCGAAAATCTTCCCCTGTTGATCGATAAATTTTCTGAGGTCCATCCAAAAGTTTTAAGCATACAAGGGCAATATTTAGATGCCGCTATCGCCTTTGAAAGCTATGTTCTGCGTGGAGGATGCCGGAAAACCCATCCTTTATTTCACCGGTTTAAAATTCGATTATTGGGCCTAATGTACCGCTTGGGAGAATTAGCTCCCAGCAGACAAGACCAACACTTATTGCAGGATTTTACGATACAAGCTCAACAATGGAAAGTAACCGAAAAAGCTTTTTGGACTACAAAACTGGATTTTGACGAAGAACACATCCTTCAAACGGCTTGTCAATATTCCTATTACATTTCAGAAGTTTTAAAAAACCCGACCTCGCTTCGCGATCTCTTTAAGTGGCTAATCCGCGATGGAATGCCGATAAAACCATTAATCGAGTATCCCAGCCTAATTGAAACCCTATACAGCTCCCACTTAATCGGACGTGTGAGCCGTTTAGGGGGAACAGGGCTTAAGATCAAAGAATTCCCCATCACCATTGGGGGAGATGTGATCGAAAAATTTGTGACCCTTCCATTCGAGGGGAAAGATACCAACATTTTAGATCCCCACAAGAAAGTCACTTTTTTTGGTGATTACACTCTAACCATCCAGGAAGTATTCAATATTTTTGAGCACAAAAAAATCGAAGCGGGAAATTTGGAATACATGGCTGAAGGAATTATCAATTGGCACACCCAGAAGCTCGCATACTGGAATGCCTTTGAAAAACACTACGTGACAATTGACTTACTAGCCGATGAATGGTGGAATCAGTTGCCGGAGTTTGAAACGATGTCCCTGAAAGAGGCTCGCGCAAAATATGGGACACACCTGGATGGAACCAATTGGAATTTTTCTATTAGAGCCTCCCGCGAAGATCACAGCCTAAATTTCATCCATACTCACTCGTACCTAGAAGTCGCTATTCCCTGGGAAAACCACCGATATAAAATCTTTGATTTTGGTAAATTTTCGACTAAATTCCCCAAAAATGCCTGGGAAGAGATGTGGCAATTCTCTGTAGTCACCGCGGCGGCAATCGCTTATCCGGATGAAAATGTTTATTATACTCATAGGCAGCATGTGAACTTTTCACACGCTGCGTCGAAAGCGGAAGGTTTCGAAATTATGGAATCAATTAAAAGAGATATGCTGAAGGCTCGCCAAGGGAATTTTGTATTCCAAATTGAATCGGAAAATTGCGGAAAATGGATCCACGGAATCCTATCACATCACCTTGGTGATGATCGTGTGCCTAACTACTTTAAGCTACCCCTTTTGGATACCCAGCCTAAGGGTCCTGTAAAGTGGATATTTAGGTTTTTAAGGAAACTTCCGAGCAATTTCCCGATAAAGCTATTAACCTTTATGCACTTCCCGTTAGGTGCGTGGAAAGGTGTATGGTTAAAATCTGAAGATGGTAAAAAGTTTAGGCTAGCCTTAGTAAACACTGAATTTTGGAATGATACGGTTATCTATCTTCCTGCGATGCTGCACCACAAATATGAAGCAGAACATTCTTATCAGTCGCTGAATGTACGTATTCCCACTTCAGGCTATTCAAGAAAGAAAAGACATCAGTAACTTCAATCTTAAATGATTACCGATTATAGATTCTCTTGGCCAACTACTTCATCGGATACGACTTAAGGGTTTAATCTTTGGAGTGTTCTCGCAAAAATTTCTGACACGTCCGCAATCATTGCTTTTTTAGATTTATGCTCATAAATTGCTCGACCTGCCCAAGTTACCGTTGTAGCCCCCATCATAACTCCCGCGGCGATGACGGAAGCTCCCCCTGTTGCCGGAGCTGCGATCAGGAGCCCTACAGCCACCATATCGACGATTGACGAGACCAATTCCACACTTTTATTCGCGATTTTACCATTTACTCGACCTAGGAGCGCGTATTTCAACTCGCTATTTGTTGTTGCGTCGAACGTCGTTTTAACGATGGGTGGAGCTAATTCAGCACCCGCAGTATCCGAATCCGCCGCTTCAGCGACTTTTTCGTATTCATCAGAAAAGCCTTCTTGGAGTTCATCTATTGATTTTGTGTCGATTCTATTTGTTTCCAGGTGCGCATACTTTTGCAGCTCGGCGTCAAAACTATTCAAAACGTTTAGAAAGTCGGGTTCGCAAATTTTCACCAGCTTGCTGACAACCCAGTGATAGTTATTGATGCGATCATCCCACTCTTTTTTGAGTTGGGAATAATCTTTAAGGCCCTCAACGTCTGCTTCCAATTCTTTGCGTAACTTAGAGTAAAAGCACAGGTCTAAAACGTTTTTTGTAATTTCCGCAGTCATTGCGGCGACAGCAAAATAAATTCCAACCACGGTGAATGCCGCGAGATGCGGATTTGCCTTCATCCATCGAACCATTGCTTCCAGCGCGACACATAAGTCATCAAGAATAAAAGCCGCCTGTTTTACCACATTCAATAACGAAGCGATTCGTTGTTCTTTTGTTCGACCGGGAGCGAATACTAGATATGCGTAGTAGATTAAATAACCGGTCGATACAACCGCGCCAATCAGATTTAGAACCCCTAATTCACGAACAGCGCCGCTGATTTTTGCGTTTTTCAATATTTTGCCAAGGGCACGCAGGGTATTCCTTGCGAGCCTATTAAACTTATAGATGACTGCGGCGCCTAACGCGGTTTTTTCAAGAAAATTGCGTACTCCGGTCTGGGGAGCTGCCTCAGCAGCGCTTTCTACGCCGGGCTCCCAAATAGGTTTAGCCGCTAAAGGTTTTTCGGCATCCACAGCTAGCTCAACTACATTTTTTCCAGCCACTATTAAATTGGTAGTTCTATTTATGCCATCCCAT
>CAZENM010000013.1:0-27085 GCA_964513575.1 uncultured bacterium
GTTCCTATTGAAGACCCCTCTGAAAAGCCCAATAAAAAACAATTTTCTCTTCGTGAAACCACTTCTTTCCTCCTTAATTCCCGTTATTTAGTCGCGCTTGCGGTGATTGTTTTCTCATATAATGTGGTGATTAATCTGGTTGAGGTGCTTTGGAAAAATGAAGTGCGAGAGCTTTATCCCAATTCAGCTGATTTTAATTTGTATATGAATCATGTAACGCAGTGGATTGGAGTTGTGGCAACTTTGTCGGCGCTATTTATCTCCGGTAATGCCATTCGTCGATTTGGGTGGACGTTTACCGCGATGATCACACCGGCGATCCTCTTTGTGACCAGCTTAGGCTTTTTCTTTTTCCTCTTTGTAAAGGCAAATCCATTGCATATGCTGGCCGGATTCATTAGCGATGCTTCCCTGACGATTGTTGTGTTCTTTGGTACTGTCCAAAATGTGTTATGCAGAGGGGCAAAGTACAGCGTTTTTGACGCGACAAAAGAGATGGCATACGTTCCCCTTTCCCAAGAATCAAAAATTAAGGGGAAGGCAGCAATTGATGGAATCTGTTCCCGTATGGGAAAATCAGGGGGATCGTTAATTCATCAAACCCTTTTGATGGCGATGTCTACACTAACAGCCAGCGCCCCTTATGTGGGCGGTATATTATTTACCTTAATCGTTGGTTGGATTGTCGCTGTGAATAAGTTAGGAAAACGTTTTGTGACGCTTACTACAACGCATGTGAAACCTGAAAAGGTGGCGTTGGAGCCTGTGCACAAAAAATTAGCTGAGCAACCGGCTCTTTAGCGTTCGTGTAAAAAAAGATTTTACACATCACCTAACATTACTTTTTAAGTCGTGCTTAAGATAAACGTTGCTTTTATATCATAAAACTGATAGAATGTCATACTACAAAGGCTTACTCAATGAGCAATAGTTTTGTTTCGTTTTTGGTGAAGGTTCGGGATTTTGTCTGTCCAATCCATAGGCATGAGTTGGCAAAATTTATCCCCCTCCAGCTGATCCTCTTTTTTATATGTTTCAACTACAGTACGTTGCGGAATCTTAAAGATTCCATGCTAATTACAGCATCGGGGGCTGAAGCTATTCCATTCATTAAACTTTGGTTTATGCTACCGATGGCGATACTGCTCACCTGGCTTTATACTTACCTGTCGAATAAATTTAGTCAGGAAAATGTCTTTTACATCTTGGTTACAGGTTTTTTAAGTTTTTTCGCACTTTTTGCGTATGTTCTCCATCCCTTACGCGAACAGTTGCAACCGTTAGAATCCGCAGCGGCGATTGAAGCTATATTTCCGAGCGCAAAATGGCTGGTCGGCCTTTACAAAAATTGGATTTTTTCTGCCTTTTATGTGATTTCAGAGCTATGGGGAAGTATTGTTCTGAACGTGTTATTTTGGGGTTTTGCGAACGAAGTGACTCGTGTGGATCAATCCCCACGTTTTTACAGCGTTTTCGCAATTGGATCAAACCTCGCTTCGATCCTCTCCGGCCTTTTCGCGGGTTCATTTGCAGCTGTCGATCAAGATATTTTTAACGCGCTCTCTTTCGCGGATAAAGAAATCGTTTGGGAAAATACTCTACACACGATTATGTCTTGGATTATCGTGTTTGGTGTTTTCATGATTGCTCTCTTTTACTGGGTAAATAGAAAAGTATTCACCAGCCCTACCTATGATGACGTTCACACTGCCTATAAGCCTCGAGGGAAAAAGCAACGCTTATCACTGCGCGAAAGCTTTAAAATTCTTTCAACTTCAAAATATCTGCTGTGTATGGCAGTAATGGTGGTCGCCTACAACTTAGTGATTAACTTGGTAGAAGTGGTATGGAAAGATCAGCTGCGCGAGCTTTATCCCGATAAAAACCAATATATGTCCTACATGACAAAAGTTACAGTCGCTATGGGGATTATTTCTACTTCTACAGCGATTGTTATGGCTAAGATTATTAAGCGGTTCGGATGGACAACAACAGCGATGATTACTCCGATTTTAATAGTCACAACCAGCGTTGGATTTTTTGTCTTTATGTTTTTCCGTGACAGTTCTGCTGAGTTTGTAATGACCTTAACCGGATACTCACCCTTAGCCATCGCGGTGTTTTTTGGGGCGGCACAAAACTGTACCAGTAAAGCCGCAAAATATTCTGTTTTTGATACCACAAAAGAAATGGCTTTTATTCCTTTAACTCATGAAGAGCGGCTTAAAGGAAAGGCTTCGATTGACGGTGTCGGTTCACGCCTAGGGAAATCGGGTGGATCTTTAATTCATTCCGGGTTGTTGATGGTGTTCTCTAGTTTAGCTGTCAGTGCCCCTTATATCGCGGGAATTTTAATGATAGTGATTTGTTTATGGGTCTATGCGATTCGGGTTTTGGGAGTGGAATATTATCGGCTAATCGGTCGTCGTTTAGAAGAACGTAAAGCTGAAGATCTTGCAAGAATTGTGGAGTCCTCGACGGTCGCGGGATTGTAAGATAAAAGTGAGTCTCTCACAAATAGATAAGTTTTGCTGTGTTTATTGATGGACTGTTGGTTTCTGTATAATTCATTGTGTGTTAATTTGATTATTTTTTGTGTTTGTTTTTTTATAGTAAACATTTTAATTTAATTGCCTAATTAACTTTTGTGTCTTACTCTTAATTAGGGGGAGGTGCAAATATGAGGAAAAATGAATCTGAAGATCTTCCATTCACGATTAAACAGCTGAAAAATGCTATTCCTCCGCATTGTTTTCAACCCTCCCTATTCCGTTCTTTTAGCTATTTATTAATGGATCTCTTCATTGTTATTCTTCTTTTTTATCTCGCTTGTACCTTTCTTGTGAACACGGATCACTATTGGGGATGGCCTATCTATTGGGTCCTTCAGGGGTCATCTTTTATGGCTCTCTGGGTTATTGGTCACGAATGCGGACATCATGCGTTTTCAAAGTACAAAAAACTGGATGATTCCATTGGGCTCATCCTCCATACGGTCCTTCTTGTTCCTTATTTTGCATGGCAGCTAAGTCATGCCAGCCATCATCGGAATAATGCTAATCTCGATAATGATGAGGTGCATGTTCCCGGGTTTGAAGGGGAAGTAAAGACTTTTGCCTTTATTTATTTAGTACCGATCCTTCCCACGATTCTTTCACTTTTTATAGGCTGGCCTTATTACCTGTTGTTCAATCGGTCAGCAGGAAAGCGGTATGATACCATGAACCAATGGGTGAATCATTTCAATCCGAGTTCTCCAATATTCCTTAAAAAAGATTTTCGTTTTATCGTTTATAGTAATGTTGCGCTCATCTTGTTTTTTGCTGTTCTTGTTGTATTGTCCTATCTGATCTCGTTTAAGCTGGTTTTATTTTTATATTTGATTCCATATTTTTTCACGAATTGCTGGCTGGTTTTGTATACTCTGTTGCATCACACAGATCTTCGAACGACTTATTATAGAGGCGCTAGCTGGAGTTGGTTGAAGGGCGCCTTAAGCACTGTTGACAGGGATTATGGCGTTTTTGATAGCATCCATCATCAGATTGGAAGCACTCATGTTTGCCATCATTTATTCTCCAACATCCCACATTATTACGCTAGGGAAGCCACAGAGGCTATTAAGCCTATTTTAGGTGATTATTATCACAAGAATGAAACGCCGATTCTCAAAACTCTTTTTCAAATTGAAAAAAAATGCCAAGTTGTTTTTGAGGCGGCTAAAGATGTGTATTGTTTTAATACAGAAGATTGAGTCGTTTTAGCTGGATCTTTCGGAGCTTTTCAGTTCGATTAAAGCCAATCCTCCCAGAATAACGAATAGCCCATAGAACCAGACGGGGAGTGTCACACCTAAGGCTAGACAAAGCAATGCGAAAAGCTGAAGCGTGGTAAAAATCTTTCCGCACCAGATCGCTTCAATTTTATATAGGCTGAAAGAGCCTTTAACCAGCAGATACGCACCGAAGGCAACCACGGAAAAGTCGCGAGACATCATCGTAAGAGCTTCGGGGATGGACAGTTTATTTTCGCTAACAAAAACGACCAAGGCCATTAATACGAATATTTTATCTGTCAGGGGATCTAAGATTGTTCCTAATCGTGAGGACTGACCAAATCGCCTTGCTAAAAAACCATCTAATAAATCAGTAAGCCCCGCGATGATGATAGCGGCGACTCGCAATCCGATATTTCCCTGGAGAAAAGCCAGAGCTAGTGGAAGTCTTAAAAAAGAAAGAATATTGGGGATTGTAAGCATATCAACCATGTTAAACTTTTCTCTTTTTTATGATAAATACAGTTCCTAAGATCGCGATGAGTGTCAAGAGGAAGAATAAAAAATACTTTTGTGATTGTTGCACCTTCTCGATGATCTCATGATAATGTTGAGCGAATTCAAAACCAATATGAAAAATAATTCCACTGGCAAGCAGAGCGGCTAAGCCGTCTTTGAAGATAAATGCCCCAAAAGGCATCTTTCCAAGACCGCAAGTCATAAAAAAAGTATTGCGTACTCCACCCGGAATAAATCGAATCACAAAAAAAGTTAAGATTCCATAATGGTCAATTTGATCATGGATGAATTTAACGTTGCTTGGGTTAATCCAGTGTTGAGCCCATTTGATTTTGTAGAGTTTAGGACCAAAATAGCGGCCTATTCCATATCCCAACCAAGCAGACATCCAACACCCAAAAAACATAAAAAGATACATTTTCAGATGATGATCCGGAATGCAGAGCGCGGTGATCGCGCCCCCGGTGATCAAAATAATATCTTCGCTGATGGGAATATTCAATCCCGCGATCAACAAGAGCAAAAATAAGATCTCCGGCGCCCAATCGGCGTTATCACAAATGGCAGAAAATAGGTTTTCCATCTATAGTAATTTTTTTAGAGGTAAAATGTATAAAGAAGTTCATCTTGAAGCCCAAGATCAAAGTATAGCGTTTAATGAGTATCGTGACAATCCCGATCCTGTGATTTTTTTTCTAACGGGAACCAAAATGCTCGAACTCAATCAGCTTAAAATTGACACCTTCGATAATCCACAGAAACTCATTTATTATTTTGAACCTAACTCTAAATACCCAATAATTACTCCTGAACCAGGAGAAATTCCTGACGGAGTCAAATCCGTGATTTATTACCATAAAGGGGGATATGATGTATTTTTCCTCCTTCCGGGAGCCTTTGTAGATGTGAAATGCTATAGAGGGGTGTTGCTCTATTTTAATGGTTTCAACTTAGGTAATGTCGTAAAAAGCCTTGTCGAGGTTCTGTTGGAGCTTACCGGAAAAAAATCCAGATTTCTCGAGGATAAACCAAAAGCTCCTAAGTGGTTTCAAACCCTGGGTTGGTCTTCGATGATGGCTTATGGAGTTGATGTTTCCCATGAAAAAGTGATGAATGCTGTTTGGAGCTTGAAACAGCAGGGGTATACTCCGGGGTATGTATTGCTTGAAAGTGGATGGCAGCATGAAAAAGATGGCGCTTTAATCGATTTTGGAGCCGACCCTCAGAAATTTCCTACAGGGTTAACAGGATTAGTAAAAGAGCTTAAGGCCTCGGGAGTGAAGCATTTAGGTGTTTGGCATCCCGTGACAGGAACGGGAGAAAAAGGTTTGTCTTCGGAACTAGCAGAGAAATATATTGGGGTAAGAGAACCCGGACAAATTCCGCTATTAGGGCAAAATTTAGGAATGGCTTTCGAATTTTTCCATGATTACTACAGCAGTCTACAGTCTGAAGGGGTTTCTTTTATTCAAATTGGGGAGACCACCCTGGAAACAATCCTTCCTGCCATGTATGAAAAACTTCAGTGCGCCATTGAGGCATCCGCCGTACTTCATTTTGATTGCCCACCCATCAATGCAGACGGACTTAATAATGAGAATCCCTTATTTTGGCCAATATCACCCATTGCTAGAGTTGCGGATTTGCCTAATCCCTTAAATTTGGAAGCTATTCAAGCGCAAATTAGAAATAACTTATTAAACGCGACTTTTTATCAAAATTTACTCCTTCCTCTTTTTGGCCCTTGGGCTACAAAAAGTATTTATAGTGAAATGCAAGCCCTTTTTCATGCGTTATCCCGCACCTTGCACCTATTAGGTGACTCACCGGGTGAGCATCAGAAATTGCTATTAAAGAAGATAGCATTACCTTCAGGAAAAGTGCTTCAGGCGGATATCACCGCATCAGTATGTACAAGTTCTCTTTTCATCAATCCCATGACCGATAAGGAGATTTTTAAAGCTTATACTTTAACGCGTGGTTGTGGAGCACTTGCCTTATTTAATCTTTCGGACGCTAAACGTTCAATAAAAGGGATGGTTGGATTAGATGATTTTGATAAGATCGTCGGAAGTAATTTTGCGGTTTATAGCCACCGACATGGTTTTGTGGGTCTTATAAGTAATGACGAGCAGCTGGAAGTTACACTTAAGCCAGACGCATGCGATTTACTTCTCTTTTGTCCCGTTTCAAAGGGAATTGCGGTGGTGGGATTTCATGACTTTTATTTAGCGCCGGCACCTATTCTGGGAATCGACATCGAAGAGCAATCGGTGCATATTACCGCAAAAATTATTGGTCCTTTGCTTCTATATAGTGAAAAAGAAGTATTGGAAGTTAGAAGAAATGGTCTTTCCGTGCCTTGGGAGTATGATAAAGTGCGAAAAACCCTATCGTTAGAACCCAATTCTAACGTTGTAGAGTCTCACGCAGCTTATACGATTCTTTTTGAATCTTGATTATTTTTCCACGCAGATCTTCAACCCGCTAGATGTTTCTAATGTAGTTGTGGGAAATGCTAGGTCGGCTCCATTTGAATGAACAATTTCCAGAATCTTCATAAGAAGATCCTCGCGAACCCTATAATACGCAACGCTTGATACTTCTTTCGTGTAGGCGATAATCTGAATGTCCAGAGTGTAATTCCCAAAAGCAAAGAACCTTACCACTAACGTCATGGAATGATCGATATCCGGATGATGTTCAAACAAGTCTCGAAGTTCGGAGATGATTTTCTTTAGCACGGGTTGATCGGAATACCGAATGCCAATCACTTCTTTGAATGGTCGATGGCTCATTCTGGAAGGGTTAACGACTACTATTTTGGAAAAGATCGCATTAGGTACATATACCGGGCGCTTATCGAGCGCTCGAATTTTTGTCATGTACCAGCCGATTTCCTCTACATGCCCCTCAATTCCCTTTTCAGGGAGAACGATCCAATCTCCAACCACAAAGGGATGGGTCAGGTAGATCATCATCCCTCCAAAAAAGCTGGCGATGATTTCCTGCGAGGAAAAAGCGATGGCAAGGCCGCCAACGCCGCCGAATGCGATTAGGGTGTTCAGACTGAGTCCAAAAAGTTCTAAAAGGACTAAGCTGGCGATAAAGATAATCAACACCGTAATCAACTTGTCGATGACATCGATTTTACCTCTGTCCAGGACAATTTCACCGTTTCGGCTTTTCACGGCCATATGTTGAATGACATAGTGCTTCCAACGGAAAATGAACCAGACTACAGCTAAAATAGCCGCTGCTACACTAATAAAGTTAACATCCGGAAGAAGTTTTTTAGCAAAAATTCGGTCGTAAGCCATATCGAGCAGACGAAGAAGCGCAAAAAACCAAATGTAGACGCTTAATGGCTTATAAAGGGCGCGGATAAGGCTATCGAACCATATATTATGATGAGTGCTTAAGTATTTATGGAGTCTTTTTAATACAACTTTAACAATAAAGTTGAATATTAGAACCAGTAAAACCAGGGCTATGATCTCGCTGATCCACCCATATTCACCGTCGAATGCGTTAAACGCAATTCGACAACACTCATCCATTTTT
Source organism: uncultured bacterium (assembly GCA_964513575.1). Lineage (GTDB taxonomy): Bacteria > Chlamydiota > Chlamydiia > Chlamydiales > Parachlamydiaceae > CAMFKA01. The sequence continues at coordinate 7,859 of CAZENM010000013.1, forward strand.
TCAAACATGAAATCAGCCTTTTTGCATGAGTTCCTTACAATCCTTACGGGTCCATCCCTTTTTTAATAAATCCATTTTTTTGTTAGAAATTCCCCCTAAGAACTCGATCGAACGAAGCAGACGCACGCGAGTACGATCCTTTCCTAAAAGTTCAGCGGAGTCGAAAAGAGGAGGCCCTTGGAGTTTACCCATTAGCGAGGCAAATAGAGCGGGCATCATTATCTTTTTATGGTTGATTCCAAAAACCTCGGCCACAGTGCGAGAAGCTTGGTTAACCCCAGAGCTGCCCCAATTTTCATTCTCATCCATATGCCAGATCATGGTTTGTAGAAGGAACGCAACCTGTTCAGGTTGAAAATCTTTAATGAAAAAGAGTTCTTGAGTGTAAACGAGGTGGTTGACGAACATAAAGTCGCAGAGACTGATGAAGTCGCCAAAAGTTTTAATTCGAGTGCTGACAAGCGGCATCAGTTTATTCATAAATTCATCACTGAATAACCATTGACGTAATCGATTCCATAGCTGGTCTTCAGGGATGTTTTTTATCAAATACTGTTGGTTCAGCCAGTCGAGTTTTTGAATGTCAAAGACCGCTCCGGATACCCCGATTCGCTTGTAATCGAATTGGGTGATAATTTCTTCAAGGGGGTACATCTCTCTATCTTCAGGCATGCTGTAGCCCATCAGGGTCAAGAAGTTAACAAAAGCTTCAGGAAGATATCCACTGTCGCGGTAAAAGAAAATTGAGGTGGGGTTTTTTCTTTTCGATAGTTTTTTTCCATCGCGCCCTAAAAGAAGCGGCATATGCATAAATTGGGGGGGGGTCCAACCAAAAGCTTCATAGAGGTAGACGTGTTTCGGGGTGGAGCTCATCCACTCGTCTCCACGGATGACATGGGTGATTTTCATCAGATAATCATCCACAACATTAGCTAAGTGATAAGTGGGAAAGCCGTCTGATTTTAATAAAATCTGGTCATCCACATCAGCCCAAGGGGAGGTGATTCGTCCCTTTATAGCGTCTTCGTAAACACACTCACCTGTTAATGGCATCTTCAAGCGAACAACGTGACTTAATCCCGCGGCTTCTTTTGCTTGAATTTCCTCGGGACTTAAATTGCGGCAACGTCTGTCATAACCTAAGCGTCCGCCCTGTTTCGATTGAACTTCTCTCATCTCTTCTAATTCTTCCGACGTGCAAAAACATTTGTACGCTTTTTCTTTACAGATCAGATCGTCGGAATATTCTTTATAAATGTGAAATCGTTCCGACTGACGGTAGGGGCCGTAAGGGCCGCCAACATCTGGACCTTCATCCCAGTGTATTCCACACCATTGGAGTGCTTTATAGATGTTTTCTTCATATTCAGGACGGCTCCGGGAGCGGTCGGTATCTTCGATCCGGAGGATAAATTTACCTTTATTGTGACGAGCGAAGATTAAGTTGAAAAGCGCCATATAGGCGGTTCCTACATGGGGGTCTCCGGTCGGAGAGGGGGCTATGCGTACACGTACTGACATGATTCTGTTAACCTTGTATTAAGACAAATGAATGTTTCAGGATAATGAAATTCGCACTCTTTTTCAAGGATTAAAGCTCTAATCCAAAAAGTTACGAAATTTTATGGCGATGCAAGACGTACGACATAATTAACGCCCAACGATATTTTCACTTGTTTTTCCGGTCAGCCTCATAAGGTTGAGGCCCCAATTTTTTCCATGAACTTTATTTCAGAGGTTTGATTATGTACATAAAATACGTTGGGTTTTATATGTGAAAATAAAAGTGTTGTGTTTTGTTTATGATAACAGATGTTTCGATCTTCACAAAAGCTCTATCTATATTAGATTGCAAATCTCAACCACTTAATTTTGGTGAACTCGACGCACTTGTTAAAATGCTTTCTAGAGCAATTTTTAATTTTTCAGAACATACTAAAGGTGGTTTTAAATCTGTTAGTCAATCCTTCCACGGAAAAATAATTACAACCTTAACCTCTCTTAATAATCATTTGGAGGGGTATCAGATTCATGACACTAGAGTAATGGGAATCATAGAAAAAATTAAAGAATTACACTCAAATTTGTTTGCTGATTCTTTAATAATTCCTCAGAAAACCTTTCAAATAGCATTGAAAATTAGTTTTTTTTGTGATGTTGACTCCAATGACCACAATGGAGCAACACTAGCCTCTTTGGTCATTGCAATCGATAGAAAGATTCCTTTTATCACCACCCGTTCCCTGTTTAGAGGAATCTACATAGATGAGGAAGAAGAAGGGCGGGATAAAACTGAACAACTGATCAGTTTAGTAGAAAGCTGTTTATTTAATAAACATTTTATCTGGGACATTTTTCTGGATTATGAAGGAGATAAGGAAGGGGAGTTTCTTCTTTTTTTACCTAAGTCATTGCTCCCGGGACGACTGCCGTATGAAAAATTGCAAGAACTTGATTTTATTGCCGATGGAACCGTTTTAAGGAAGATTTCCTTTTTGCAGGCATTACGGCGCCCTAGGGGAAAGGCAAACCTCAATTCCTTTTTTAGGCTTTTCGCGGATACAGCAACCGTTGACAAATTGTTTAACCTCTCGGGACATGGAGATCATTTGCTGGTAGGAGGTTTGAAGATAAACCATTACCGGCAATTTTTGGATTTTATGGAGAAGCAAAGATGTCGGGCATTAGCAATTTCATCCTGTTACGCTGCCGGCGGTAGCTCACTTTTTTCATTAGCCTCCACAGAACAACAGCCACGGAAATTTCTCATGATTGTACGTTCTATTGGTGATCTCTCTATGGAAACGGGATATGAAACCGATTTCGAGATCGATAAATACTTTGATGAGCTTGGCACTCATCTTCAGGAGCGTTCTTCAACATTAGTAAGTTTACGTCTTATGACCGAGAAGGTAGAAAAAAATAAAACTAAAGGTGCTAAGGCCCTAATGAGGGTGTGTTTTCCACACCACTCAAGCGCGCCTATAGGATTTCGGCCCTTGGGTGAAAGCGGCAGTGGATTTTCAGTGACTTATCAGCTCATAAAACAAAAAGAACTAGCAGCGTCGGGGGTGCTGCCGGGTACTCATAAAAAGAAAGCAACCATTTGTTTGTGGAAAAAAAAGTATCTTCAACTACACCCGATGATTATGAACATTACTTTGGTTTGGTATGAATTAGATCCGCGGATCCTTTCAATGATTCCGGGACAAGCTTCTCATTTTATTAAAGAGATACTTCTTACCAACGGGTCTTTTAAAAAGCTTATTGATAAAACAATCAAATTTCATAAAAAAGGGGAAGTTCACACCCATAAAGCTTTCTTTATTGGAAGGATTCATGCCCAATACCGCACTGTCACAGAAGTTGTTCTGTTGATTACCCCCTCAGGTTCTTTCTGTTCATATCGTGAAAATGACGAATATTTCCGCACGGATGGAAAAAACATCTCTTCGATTTCACTTTACCGCCACCTAAGAATATTTAAATTGGCTGTCAAACTATCAAGGCCATCACTCCAAGCAATAAACATATCTTCACAGGGTCAAGAAACCTACGAACAACTTTCAAAAATTCTTATGGGAAAACAATTTTGGGGTCCTGAACCACATCAAATGATCAATCAGATCATGTTATCTTGCGACTTGGAGGCTTTTAAAGACTTTGGAGGGGATTTACATTGTTTTAGGGAGGATGATAAGGGTGTTTTGGTTCACGAATTACTTGAAAGGGGAGAGCACGATTTAGCCCTTGAATTTTTTTTAAAAGAAGAAGTAAATCCAAACTCCGTCGACATTCAAAATCGTCCACTTCTTCATTGTGCAATTATTCAGAATCATATTTCTCTTTTTAGGGAGTTACTCAGGCATGGGTGTAATGTGGATTCACTCAATCCTAAAGATTATGAGAATGTCGCACTACACTATGCTGTGGAAAAGGCTGCGAGTCATGGAAACGCAGAATATCTCACCGGGCTTCTTAGTAATTATTTTATGAAGGTGGATGTGACAATGCAAAACACTTGGGGTTTAAGCCCCATGGTTTTTGCGGCAAAATATCCACACCTAATCAGGATGTTCGAACGGAATGGCGCCACTCTCAATTACAGGGATAAACACGGTTGCACACCTTTGGGAATAATGGTTCGTCACGCAAGAGACGAAATTATTCAGCCGATGTTAGACGCGGGCGCAAATCCAAATTTAGGAGACCCTTCACCGCTTATTCTAGCCATTTATTATGATAGGATTGATCTAGTGGAGAAATTTATGTTTTATGGCGGGAAGCCCTTTGAAATGCATGAATCGGGACGTATCCCATTTATAGAATCTGCAGGGAGTGGTTCGCTCGAAATATTGAATTATTTTCTTGAAATAACTAATTGCCAATTAGATGTAGAAGATGCCTTGGGAATGACTCCTTTGATCGCGGCAATGCGTGCTAGCGATTATGAGAAATTGGATGCGCTTCAGAGAAAAGGGGCAAAATTTCGTTCTGTAATGTCCTACAAAAGCATCGATATTTTCGTAGATTATCTACATCGCCTCACTGTTTTAGGTGAACATGTTGTTTTAAAACAGTTTTTAAGCAGGAATAATCTTATTGAGGATCATGTCAAAACGATAGTGGTGGAATATTTGCGAGTTAATAATCCCAATATGCTCAACGAGTTGATCGTTGAGGGTCTGGTGTCTTAATGCGGAACGTCTTTTTAAAATTCTATAATTTTAGTATTGGTTTTCAAAAATTTTTGCACGGATTCTACTGAAGTATTAACTGCCTGACCCTTTTTGGGGCGAATTGTATATTTTAAGCCAACGCTGTCAAATGGGCCGGAATTATATACAAAACCTACTACTTCTAGCCGTGGCGCAAGTGAAAGGGGGTAAAGATTTTTGTCATCGACACAGCGACTTGATCTCTTTGTTGATTGTTACCCCCACGCGCATTCACCAAACGGATCCTTTACATGGGTCTTACATCTGAAAGGGTTTCCGGCCCGTAGCGAAAAATAGAAGACGTGTTTGAGAGATAAAAATTTAAAACATTTTACACCTATTTAATAGGTTATATCACCGATGTGATCGGTGTGCTCAAGAGTCTTTTTTTGTGACGATGTAATATCCGATCTGATTGTGCTCATCTGTAGTGAACCCCATCTCCGAAAATTTCTTAAATACACGTAAGGCTGAGGTATTGCTTTCTGCAATATGCTCACTGAATGAGCGAATAGTTTTATCTTCAAAGATTTTGAGCTGCAATGAAAGTGCTAGACCTTGGCCTCTAAACGCCTCGTCAACTGCTATCCAGAAACAATAAGCACTTGAAGGAACACTGTTTTTGTAGAAAACGGCATAACCTACAAATTGATCGATGATTTGTGCAAGAAAAAGGGTTTTTTGAATTTCTGGTTTATCTATTACATCTTCGCGAATTTTTTGTGTATATTTACTCCAGCTTGTTATTCCACCATTAGTGCTTGTTTTCAAGTTGATAGCTTCAATTGCATCGAGTGCTTTTTCTTGTGTTCTTTCATCTAGATCGCTGAGTTTAATAATTTTGACTTCTTGTGATTTTACTGTATCTCTCGATTTTTCTGTGATTGTTTGACAAGCTGACATAATTGATTCCTATTCTTTATAGTTATTATAGAAAAATTTTAACAAATATTTATTTAGGTTAAGTAAATGTAAATTTTTGATTTGCCGATCTTATTGGCTCGACTTTGCACATTTTTGATGCGTGATCGCCCCCAATGATGTCAACTTAAGATCATATGCCGTCCTTACGAGGCTGACAGGAAATAGCACCAAAAAGCAACCGGGTGGTATTTCCTGTCAGCCTCTACAGGGCTCTGAATGACTTTCTATCTTACCCAGGCCACCGCTTCGCTTCGACCTGGGCTGTAATATTCCGCGACTTCGTTGCTTAGCGGCAATCACTTCACTTTAAGAGCCTTTGGTGACAAATAAGATGTTGCTAAGTCCCGAAGGGACGAAATATTACAGCCTAGGTCGAAGCGAGCGTCAGCGAGCGGAGGTTTAGGTAAAAGACGATATGCACCCCACAGCCTTGTAAGGGAGATATAAGCTCTCGTAATTAACCGATACTACTAGAACTAGATGCCACTGCGGACGATTTCTCTGGGCTGAGTTCTAATATCAAAATGCTGGGTGTAGAGAGCTCTAGAATCATCCGGTTACTACCTCGCTCAAATTTTTCAAGAAAAAATAACTGAGGATTCCCCTTTAATTGTACCTGAAAGCCATGAGGAGCTTGTTGATTTACCCAGAACATGAAATAGTCGGGAATTGTCTGTAATTTCTTTAGGTCCTCTGGATTGATATTCACAAAACCTAGAGTCTGCGGATTTTTCAAGATGAACTGATAAGACTCGTGGCGCTGCATATTTTGGAAGAGCTTAGCAGCCGGTATCATTAAGTTTACTTTGTTAAAATTTAGAGTAAACGAATTTTCAGAAAGGAGCGATATCCGTTCGCCTCTTCTGTTTGCTAATAGACAACCCTCATAACTAATACTTGTGAGATATATTCCGTTTGCTAATGTTAAATCAGAGATTGCTGATTTAGCAAGTTCTACCATTCTATTGATTAAAGATTCTTTAGGGTTTTGTGGACGTTCATTTCTGTCATAGAGGTCGCTAAGAGTCTTGAAGATTTTAGGGTCGACTCCATCAAATTTAATATGGGTCAACCCACTAAATGTTACCGATAGTTTTTTTGATAATTTCTCCAGAAGCGTCTCTCTGTTTATTGTAAGCTTGGGAAATACAGGGGTCGTACTTTCATTGATAAAAATACGTTTTCGAAATACAGAGGAGAACATGGGGATACATTCTTTCGGGATTGTTAAAGGGACGGTAAAAGGTCTTCCATCCTGATGTATAGTAAGCCCAATCTGCCCATATGGATTGGTGAACATTCTCCATTGATGTTCCAGTTTAGAAGATTTCATCTGTTCTTTTCTTGGTTGTAGGACGATGTGACTAATGTTTAATTTTTTTAAGTTTTCTGACATTTCATTTGCGAAGTGAAAATGATTGACGCCCCAAATAGCGACTACTCTATCAAACGATTGGCAACTGTTGATAATGGTTTTTTCTAATGCTTTCTCAGAAATTTCTAGTCCAACGCGTTCCAAATCTTTAGCTCTTGGGTTTTTTAAACCCCAAGTTTCCATTTCATTTCGAAGGTTAATCAGTTGTTCGTTTTGTTTTCTAATAGTTTCACGGAATTCATGTATCTTAAGGAAAATTCTTGGTGTAATTGTAACTGTAGAGCCTGTAGGTGCGACTTCTTTGTTGCGATACCCTTCGGAAAGAGTTTCTGCTATTCCTTTAATGGCTTCTTTTAATATGGACATTCTTTGATAACTCATCGTAATCACGCGATCGCCATAACTAAGAAATGTCGGAAATAATGTTTGATTCCAAGTATCGTACCTGCAATCGGATCCGTGAATGGCGACTCTTTCAGGTAGGTTTTTTAGATGAGGAACTTTGTCTCGCGGGACTATTTCTCCGAGTGCCAGACCTTCTAACAGGGTGCAGCAAGTTTCTTTTTCATCCCAAACACGCAATAAGATTTCGAATAATCGGTTTTGAAGTTGTTGTAACTGATAGGAATGGTGGGTTTCTCCAATCAAGACGACGCGGAAATTTGCTAAGGTGGAAAAATTTTGGTTGCTGCGACGGGTTATGGGGTCATAGGCAACGAAATTATTCTGTAAAAACTGGAGTTCTTGGGGGTTTAGACTTGATACATTCATCGTGATTCCTTCGTAGATTTGGGGAAGATGCTATCAGAGATAAACGATAAAAGTCGATTGAAAACAGCAAAAATATATTTAATTATGGTTTTAGGTTGTTTCGGTAGGGCTTTCAAGAGAGATTTGTATAGAAACAAATTGACGATAGTCTTCAGAGGGTTTATCCCTAGAAAAAATACAATGAATTTGACAGAGGGGACCGCTGAGAGTTGAAAACTCCTGGACAATTTCGCAGGTTTCATCATGGTATTTTGTTTCAATAGGGGAGTTCATGACCACTGTTCTTGCGTCTAGGCGACTACATAGGCCTTTTTTCTCCAGAAGCAGAATAGCCTTCAAGCGATACATGTCTAACGTTTCTCTAGAAAGTTCAGTTTTAACATGCGATGTGAGTGTAGAGATCTTTTTGGACGTGTCAGAATCATCGTCTGACGTGACTTTACGATCACCCAATGAGGGCGCAGCTGAGTGAAATAAAGGAACTTTGATCAGGTATTTTTGCGGAGGAGGGATCTTATTTAAGTCTTTAACGCTAAATAGCCCGCATAGTTCAAACATTTTACGCGCAATCCGCTGGGATAAACCTTTTGGGGGTGTTTTCGCGCGGTCAATCAGTTCATTAAAACGGGTGATGATCTTGTTAGCGCGCTCTGCAAAATCTTTTTGTTCTGAAGAACCATTTTCGAATTCTACTAGAAGATTCGAGTGTTTTCCGATGATTTCAGTGCTTTCTTTGAAAGCATTTAACACGTCTTTTTGGGGGGAGTTCTCGTTCATGGTCAATGAAAAAATGAAATTGGCTAATTCCATCATTCTGGGTCTTTTGGGCAGGATAATTTCCATTCCTTCGACTTCCAGATCTGAAATGAGGGGGTATTCCCCCTCTTCATTACTCTCTGTAAAGGTTTGGATATTGCGAATAGCTCGAGCAAATTGCGCGACTTCTTCACTCATGGATTAGTTATTCCTCGTTTGGCAGGGGTTTGCCGCATGCGGCGATCACCTTTACTTCGGTTCCTTCAATAATATCTAAAACATTTATTTTTTCCAAAGCTCCAGTGACAGAGATAAGTTCACCCCGCTTAAGAAAATCAAAAGCTCGCGATTCTTTGGGTTGTTCCTTAAGATGGGAACCTAGATTGCGTTTTCCTACTGTTCCGCAAAGGTAGTAACGTTTTCCTGTGTAGGAATCTACGGGAGGGCTGACAACTCTAAACAAGTCTCCGGGTGGCAGCGCAGGCCATTCACTTCCTGGACTTTTTAAGATTACATAACTCATTTTTAGAGAGCCTAAATTAATTTCGGCAGCTCGTTGAAACTGAGCGAGCATATAAGGCTTTTCCATCTTTCTTTGTGCATAGCAAGGATTTTTGTTGCTTTTGAGGGCTGGACATTCGCCTCGCCAAACGCAGGGAGCTTGGACAGCAATTCCCTTTTCGACAAAGTGTTCTCTAAGCTGAAGAATCATTTTGTTGGATTCTAAGTGGGAATCATCTACTAGCAAGATATGTCCGTCCGGGGTCAATCGTTTTAATAGTTCACTGATGAATAATTGACGATGTTCTTTGGAGTAGGGATTTGACGGTGGAAATAGCTCATTCAGGCCGTAAGCTAGAATGATTAAATCAAATTGGCCTTCGACAGGTAATGGGCCTTTTAAACAATTCCATTGGCGAACGGACATCGTTAGTCCATACCGTCCGCAAATTTCAGCTCCGGCTTCTAAGACGTTTAGGTTTTTGTCTGTGGCGATGACTTCACTGGCACCATGTCTAAGGGCCGCAAAGCCGAAAGGGGAGCCTCCGGCGCAAACATCTAAAACACGTTTTGGGGGCTCGGGAAGCTCTCCAAGTAATGACATTCCTTCTTGGTAGTGCATGACCCAAGGATAAAGGAGGTAAGCCCCTAAGAGTTCTTTGTCGAAAAAGTAATCTTGTCCGATAAGTGATTTCTCTTTGTGAAACTGTTCTTGAAGCGATTTAATCGCGTCGACAACCCTGCGGAATTCTCTAGTTTGTAATTCATCTTGGGGGCCGGATTCTTTATGAAGCCTTCTCCAAAATCCAATAAGAATGGGGATAATGGTTTCTAGATCTAAGTCTGGTGTGCGTCGTTCTTTCATTCGAATATCAACTCCATTTCACGGGGGGTCATTGCTCTATATGCGCCAAGCGGAAGCAGTCCTAGTTGCAAACTGCCGATGCGGATTCGGGAGAGTTCTAAAACTTTCAGTCCCGCGGCATCCATTAGCATTCGGACTTCTCTTTTTTTCCCTTCTCCAATGATTACTTTAATAGTCCCTTTTCGTACTTTAATTACCTTTAAAGGCTTTACAAAAGAGCCTTCTACTAATGTTCCATTGGACATGGCGATCAGATGTTCAGGAGTGATTTCTTGGTCGGTTTTTGCAACATATTCTTTGGGGATATTTTTAGAAGGATGGATGACACTGTTCGCAAAATGGCCATCATTAGTGACTATGAGTAGTCCTTCGGTATCCTTATCAAGTCTTCCAACTGTGAAAAGCCGCTCTTTTACTCCTTCAAAAAGGTCTAAAACAAGCTTTGTGCTAGATGAACCCCTGGTTGAACACACATACCCTTTGGGTTTGTTCAGGATAAAATATAGTTTTTTTTGTTTTTCACCAATGGTTGCGCCATTGACGACGATTTCGTCATTGTCATCTATCATCGTCTGGGGAACTTTAACGACTTCTCCGTTCACCATTACTTTTCCGGCGAAGATAAGTTCTTCGCATGCCCTTCTAGAGGCTACGCCGGAGGAAGCCATGTATTTACTCAGTCGTTGTTTTGTTTGATCCATCAATATCTCCGTATAAGCCATCAATTAGAACAAATAAGCCCTTTAATTTCAATCTATTCCTATAAATTGAAAGTGTTTGTTTTTTTGCTTTTGAGGTTGAGGAATATATAATTAATTTTATAGATTGGTCATAGGCATATGGAGGCATCACATGGGAAAACTTATTTTACTGCGCCACGGGCAGTCTACTTGGAATCAGCACAATCTGTTTACGGGTTGGGTGGATGTTCCCCTTTCGGCAAAGGGGGTCGAAGAAGCTCTATATGCAGGGAAATTAATCAAAGATATTCCTATCCATGTGATATTTTCTTCTACTTTGATTCGAGCGTTGATGACCGCGTTTTTGGCAATGAGCGTGCACCACTCCGACAAAGTTCCGGTTTTGATGCATCCAATCGATACCAAACTTGCCGCTTGGGGGAAGATAGGCTCTTCCTCTACGAAGGAACAAGTCATTCCCACCTATGCGGCATGGGAATTAAACGAAAGAATGTACGGGGATCTCCAAGGCTTGAATAAGGGCGATACGATAGAGAAATACGGATTAGAGCAGGTTCAAAAGTGGCGCAGAAGTTATTCTGTGGCACCGCCTAATGGTGAAAGCTTGGAAATGACAGCGGAAAGAACAATTCCCTATTTCCAGAACGAAATTGTGCCCTACCTGAAGAATGGAAAAAATGTATTTGTCTCTGCTCATGGAAATTCTCTCCGTTCTATTATCATGCTATTGGATAAGTTAACAAAAGATCAGGTTGTGCATCTGGAATTGGCAACCGGGATACCTGTCATCTATGATTTCGATGGGGAATTCACCAGATCTCCCACGCCTTAGTAGGTGACGCAATAAGTCTTGATAGGTTGAGTTATTTGTGTATAAACTTCAGATAGCGTATATTCAGCGTTTCCAAATATCACAATAAATTAAGAATATGCCAGCCGGAATTTACCTAGATAACCAATCTGCAGCAAAGCCTTCCACCGCTCTTGTAAAAAAGATTTTGCCTTTTTTCACAGAAAAATGGGGGAGCTACTCTTCACCCCATCAAAAGGGACAAGAACTATTTCCCGATGTAGAAGAGGCGTATCGTTCCATCTATAAGTCGTTTGGGGCTAGTGATCAGGATGAATTCATTTTAACTTCATGCGGGGCAGAAGCGGTCAATCAGGTGTTGTTTTCGGCTTACCATGAAATTACTTTAAGCACCGGAAAGAATCAGTTTATCACCTCTAATATTGACGAAGCTCCCGCTTTGATGGGCGTTTCCCGTTTGGAACAGATGAGTTGTGTAGGGAAAATGGCCTACGCGGATTCTCACGGACGGGTCACAGCAAAGTCTATCGCGGATAAAATGAATCCCAGAACTGCTGTGGTGTCAATATCGTGGGCGAATGGCCTGACCGGAGTCGTGAATCCTGTAGCGGAAATCGCGGAGCTGTGTCATGAGCGGGGAGCCGTACTCCATTTGGAAGCTTCTCATGTGATCGGAAAACTTTATTTCAATCCTGATGAACTGGGCGCGCAATTTATCTCATTTAACGGGGATCAGCTCCACGCTCCCAAAGGAACCGGAGCTTTATGGGTAAAGAGCGGTATTCGTTGCGCTCCATTTATTCTGGGAGGGATCGAACAGAACGGTCACCGGAGCGGAGCATTAAATGTACCCGGCTTGGTGGGGTTGGCAACGGCACTAAAGGAATGTGAAGAGGCTAGAGATCTTCTTTGCACAGAGGGGGCGCGCCTTCGAGATAAGCTTGAATCAGGAGTGTTAAAAGAATGTCCCGATTCGGTCATCTTCTACAAAGATGTCGAAAGGCTTCCTACCGTAACAGCCATTGGATTTCCCGGAATCTCTAATGAAGCAATGCTATACGCGTTAAATCGTAAGGGACTCTACGCAAGTATTGGAGGAGGTTCTTTTCAACAAATAAGCTTGGTGTTAATGGGTGGAGGAGTTCCCCAAAACCTAGCCAATACAGCGGTTAGCTTCAGTCTATCACGTGATACCTCTGAAGAAGAAATCGATCGCGCGATCGACATCATCGCTGATTGCGTGAAACAATTACGTAAAATGTCCTATTCAATTCCTGAAGGAGGCACATGCCACTCAAAGGGCTAATCGAGCCATTTCCATGGGTTCACTACAGTAGAAAGTTGAATCTAAAAATCGAAAACCCTCGCAACGCCGGAATTTTCTATGAAACTCAGGCAGAAGGGCGGGGGATGAAACTCGCTGTGGGCTCCGAAGGACATATTGAGGACGGTAACGCAGTTACATTATATTGGTTGGTCGACAAAGAAGACGGTGTGATCGTAGACGCGAAATTTCAACTTTTTGGACAGTCCGCATTGATCGCCGCCGCGGAAATTGCCTGTGATCTATTGATAGGAAAAAATTATGATCAGGCAAAAAGAATCAATGCCGATCTAATAGACCGAAGCCTTCGCGATAAATCAGATGAACCCGCTTTTCCTAAAGAAACATTTCCTCATCTAAATCTTGTTCTGGGCGCTATTGAAAATGCTGCGGAACAATGTACAGGAATTCACCTCGCGGAGTCTTATGTGGCTCCTCCTGTTCCTATGGGGCCGGGAGAAGTTGTCGAAGGAGGATATCCTGGTTGGGCAGAACTGCCGCTCAAGAAAAAAATCGCCGTGATAGAAGAAGTGCTAAACCAAGATGTTCGCCCTTACATAGCCTTGGATGCAGGGGGCGTTGAGGTTCTTAATTTGTTAAATGATACCGAGGTGATCATCGCGTATCAAGGTTCCTGCACCTCTTGCTATTCTTCTATCGGAACAACCTTATCCTATATCCAGCAAGTACTGAGAAATAAGGTTCACCCAAGTTTGAAGGTGACCCCGGACTTAGACCCGGCCTTCGGTCCAGGCGGAGATTGAAGCGCAATCGAACGCCACAAATTCGCAAGCTTTTTAGGGCAGACTTTCTACTCAGGAATCTGCGATGTTTCAATTCTGACAGTTTCAAGGGCTTCTAAAAGAGCTGCTTTTTGAGTTTCTGTAAGATTGCAATTTGACATTTCTTCAATTAACTTTTCTTCGCTTTTCTCGCTTACTGCTTTTTTGATTTGCTTCAAAAACTTAGCTTTAGTCTTATTCAATTTTTCACAGTTGATTTCATGATCAATTTTTTCAATTAGAGTTTTTTGAGTTTTCTCGCTTGAGTCGATAAAAGCTGTTAACATGAACGTTAGCGAGAAGATTATAAGAGTGGATTTTTTTAATGTATTCATTTGAATTCCTTGTATTTGATTTAAAATCTTTCTGATTTTAACTAATTAATATTATTTTTGCAAATAATAGAAAATATCAACGAGAAAGTTTATGGCGTTGTTGCATAAATAACCACATAACCATTGGTAAATTATTCAACATGACTAGGAAAATGTGCAGCGCGTTGAGCTTCTTATTTCTTTGAAAATTAAGGCTCCAAGATTGTATACACAAATTCTTAAGGAATTGGCATTTAAGGAACCTCTTTGAAGAAGAGCTTATTATTTGTACAAAGTCGAGTTTAACCGCGATATAGGTAAGGGATTTTGATTTCTCTCGCGTATAAAATGCTGATCGGCAATAGGGCTTCCTGCATCGGAGTCATATTTGGGATATTTTTGGCGACTCTATTGGTTTCTCAGCAATCAGCTATCTTTTTGGGGTTAGTATCCCGTTCCTACCGCATTGTAACCGATATTTCCGAACCAACTATTTGGGTGATGGATCCGGCTACTGAAAGTGAAGACAAACGACGAAGTTTGCCCACTAGTTATTTGGACACCGTCAGGGGAACCCCCGGGGTGGAATGGGCCGTTCCATTAAACTCTACTTTACTCCCCGTGGTAACACCTTCAGGGAAGTTTGATATCTCCCAACTTTATGGCATCGATGATGCAACGTTGATTGGAGCTCCAAATCATATATTAGAAGGATCTATCCGTGATTTGCGCAGAGAAGGCGGTGTCATTGTCGATGTCTATTCTGCAAATGGAGTATTAGCAAAGGAAAAAGCTGACGGCACAAAAGTTCCCTTAAAGTCGGGTGATACTCTGGAGATTAATGGTAAACGAGCGGTGGTCGTGGGCATTTGTAAAGTCTCGCAAGGTTTTTACCCCCAGCCCATCATCTATACATCCTTCACACAATTCCAATCTTTTGTCCCCGGAACAACAAATCGAATGGGATATATATTAGTAAAAACAAATCCCAATGTCGACGTTCAAACGGTCTGTAATTCTATTAATACTCACCAAGGATTACGCGCGTTAACCCGCGAGCAGTTTGAAACGCAAATCATGGATTTTTTTCTTAAAACGGGCATATTGATTAATTTCGGCCTTTCAGTGGTGTTGGGGATAATTATTGGATTTTCTATCGCCGGACAAATTTTTTACATTATGACATCCGAAAATGTTGTCTACTATGCCCTAATTAAAGCCGTTGGAGGAACAGAACGGATGATTCTGAAAATGATCATCTTCCAAGCTGCTGTTGTGGGAGTAATCGGTTATGCCTTAGGAATAGGCGTAACTGTGCTTTGGGGCTTGGCAATCAAAAACACGACGCTTGCTTTTCTCTTTCCATGGCAATTACTGCTTTTTACCGGAGCCATTGTCCTGATTATTTGCATCTTTACAGCAGCGCTAAGTATCCAAAAAGTATTCCGTGTTGACCCTAAAATGCTGATGGGGACCTGATATGAATACGATCGCCATAGAATGCAAAGGAATTCGAAAGTCGTATGGAACCGATGAAAATAAGGTCGAAGCCCTTAAGAGCACCAACTTAGAGATCCATAAAAATCAATTGACGCTCTTAGTCGGTCCATCGGGTTCAGGAAAAACAACTCTAATCTCAATCATCGCGACAATTTTAACGCCCGATCAGGGAGAGTTAATCCTTCTTAATCAGAAAGTTCAGTCGATGACTGAAAATGAAAAGGCACACTTTCGACGCGAGAATATCGGGATTGTCTTTCAATCTTTTTTTCTTATCCCCACCTTAACTGTGGCCGAGAATGTCGCTCTTCCGCTGATCGTAGGGGGAATGGAGGAGCAGGCCGCAATAAAAAAAGCGATTGAACTTCTGGATAAAGTACACCTCGCACACCGCTCTCACGTTTCTCCCTCGCAGCTATCAAAAGGGCAACAGCAACGTATTGCTATCGCTAGGGCAATGATCAACGACGCGGCAATTATTATTTGTGATGAGCCTACCAGTTCTTTAGATCATGTGTCCGGCTTTGAAATTATGGATTTTTTGCACGCATTAGCCAAAAATTCCTCCAAAGCCGTATTAGTAGTCACACACGATCCACGTATTTTTGCTTATGCGGATCGCATTATCCCAATGAGCGATGGAGAATTAACACCTGAAAGGACGAAGGATGAATAGAAACTATTTTAATTGGATTATTTTCATAGCCGGAGGGTGCCTGTTGCTGGTTGCGGGTTTTATGTGGGTTGAAAAAGACTCGCGCGCTGTAATGTCTCCAACAACAATATTCAAGGGTCCCGTTTCTCCCTATCCCTCTTATATTTCGGCCGTTGGGGTTGTGGAGGCAAGCAGCGAAAATATTTACATCGGATCTCCCGTCAACCGCGTGGTTGATAAAGTGGAAGTTTCTGTTGGGGAAAAAGTAAAAAAAGGGGCAATTCTGTTTCAGTTGGAATCCCGAGACCTTGCCGCCGACTTGCATACACACAGGATCGCATATGAAAATGCCCAAGCCAATCTTCAAAAATTAGAAGCCCTTCCCAGGGCCGAAGATGTCGCAGCCGCGGCTGCGGCTTTAAAAAGTATCCAGGTCGAACTTGATCAGGCTAATAGTCAATACCAACGAGTGGTTGGACTGCAAAACAGCGGTGCGATGAGTCAGGAAGAGTTCAATCGTCGTCGTTTTGCCTATGAAGAGGCTAATGCTAAGCTACAACAGGCACAGGCTGATTTTGACAAAATTAAAGCAGGAGCTTGGAAGCCGGATTTGGAAATTGCCCGATTACAGGCAATGCAAGCGCAGGCCAACATGCAGCGGATTGAAGCGGATATCGAGCGCACTGTGATTCGCTCACCCTTGGATGCTACAGTCCTGCAAATTAAGATCCACAAGGGGGAATTCCCCCCCTGTGACTCTTCCCGAACTCCTTTAATGATTGTCGGTAACACGGATAAGATGCATTTGCGAGTTAATATAAACCAGTTTGATGCATCTTATTATCGTCCGGAGGCATCGACTGTCGCGTTTTTGCAAGGAAATGCCCAGGTTGAATTTCCCCTAGAGTTTGTTTTGGTCGAGCCCTATTTTGTCACAAAACAAAATTTAACAAATGACATCACCGAAAAAGTAGATACAAGGGTGCTACAGGTCATTTATGCTTTTAAAGATAAAGAACCACAGGTCTTTGTGGGACAGCAGATGGATGTATTCATTAAAAACCCAAACCTATCGATTAAATGACGAAAAATAAATCGTTCCCCAAATCCGTTCTTCTGGGCATTGCTCTTACAGGTTGTTCTGTTGGTCCTGTCTATGAAACTCCTGAAATTGAAATTCCTTGTGAATGGCATAGTGAAGTTCCTGAAGCTCTTTTTACAGATCCGGTTGAATGTGTCGTCTGGTGGGAAGCCCTCCAAGATCCGTTGCTGAGTGAATTAATTGCCTACGCCTCAGAACAGAACCTTGATCTGCATATTGCAGCTATGCGAGTGCTTCAAGCACGATCGGAAGCAAAAGCCAAAAAAGGCGATCTTTACCCCCATATTGATGGTTCCGTGAATTATGGGCACGTATACTACAGTAAAGATGGTCTGGTTAATGGATTGCTAGGTTCTGCCTGTCAGGTGGAATCGGATCATGTGCGCCGCAATGTTAACTTCTATGAGGTGGGTTTTGATGCGGAATGGGAGATTGATCTTTTCGGAATGACTGCTCACGAAATCTCGGCACTAAAAGCACATGAAGAGGCTGTTCAAGAAGGCCTATGTGCTGTCTGGGTCACACTTTCCGCCGAAATTGCTAAAAATTACATCGAATTACGCGGTCTTCAGAAACGTCTCGAAATTATTCAACAGACGATCAGTGCTCAAGAAAATGCGGTAAAGCTTACCAAAGAGCTGTTGGAAAGAGGAATGGTGAATGAGACTGACTTGCATAAAACACAAGCTGAACTCAGTCAGTACAGAGCGCAACAACCGTTGATTGAATTGAGTATTGCTCGCGCAATCCACCGGATATCAATACTTCTAGGTCATGCGCCAGGGGAGTTTTTTGATTGTTTACAAGCCGCGAGTCCTTTACCTACTTTACCCATTGAACAGCCGATCGGCATGCCTTCTGACCTGTTGCGCAGGCGGCCGGATATTCGAAAAGCCGAGAGGGAGCTAGCCGCCGCAACAGAGCGCGTCGGCAGCGCGATCGCAGCATTATTTCCCCGTTTTTCGCTCCGTGGTTTTATTGGTGAAATTAGCACACATTCCGGATCGCTTTTTAGCCCTGCCAGCGCGACATGGTTTGTGGGTCCGCAGCTTCTCGTTCCCATTTTCAACAGCAGACTGTTATTGCAAGAGGTTCAGTACAACAAAATCGTCACACGCGAAGCTCTCTATAATTACCAGAAAACGGTGTTGGAAGCCCTAGAAGAATCAGAAAACGCGATTGCGTCCTATCGGTATGAAAGTGAGCGCCTTCAACACCTTGAAGAAGCCTATCAAACCTACAAAAAAAGCTTTGTGTTCTCCGAACAGCTTTATCAAAATGGGATAAATGATTTTCTCACAGTTACAACGGCAGCAAAAGGTCTTTTATCGGCGGAAGATGCCCGCATTCAGAGTGAAGTGAGCCTTCTTTTGCACTATGTGTCCCTTTATAAGGCTCTTGGAGGAGGTTGGGAATAAGATTTTATTTTAAATAGCGGCGGCGCTCCGCTTCCGAGAATTTTTCGATGGAGTATCGAAGCATCGTTCTAGGCATTTGAGCGGCGTGTTTTTGTAAGAAGTCGATCAACACGTCTTGATTTTTTTTCCCCGTTTCCCTAAGCATCCACCCCACAGCTTTATGGATAAGGTCATGAGGGTCCTTCAAAAGAATTTCAGCGATTTTAAGCGTCCATGAGTACTCGTGATGACGGATGAAATACCATGTCGAAACCACAGCAATCCTTCTTTCCCACATCACCTGCGATTTTGCCAGCGTGAGAAGAAGAGTTTTATCCCTATTCAATAAATGAGCGCCAATAATGAGATGAGCAGAAGCATCCACAAGATTCCAGTTGTTGATGTGCTGCAAATAAGTTAAGTAGAATTGAAAAATATTTTCTTTAACCATTTCATTCCCTTTAGAATAACGTTCCACTAAAAGGAATAAAGCGAGAAGCCTTTCTTCATTGATAGCCGACTCAATCAGAAACTGAATCTCTTCAAGAGGGAGCTCACGATACTCTTTAGCAATCTTCCGTAAGGTGGGTACATTGACGCCAATGAATTGGTCGTGCTCCGCATATTGCCCGGGACCCGTTTTAAAAAATACAGCTTGTGGCCCAACTGACTTTTTTGCGTGATCTACTAAAAGTGATTTGATTTTGTGTAACATGAAGAATGATCCAAGA
>CAZENM010000014.1:0-13182 GCA_964513575.1 uncultured bacterium
CGGCGTTGGAAACCAAACACAAGTTACGCAACTTACGCAGGCCCGGCCCCGATCATTTTTTCTTAATTTTAAGTAAAAGCAGAGGGCTCATTTGGTGTTGGAACAAATATAACACTATCATCTAATCCAAATGTCCATGGTTCAAAGGTATCTGTTGAAAAAACCTCTATTTTTTTTCCATTTGATAGTATAAACACCGGATCAATCTTTAGTGCGTATTCTTGAAAATCAATATCAATGATTTCATCTTCCTTTAGCAAAGAGATCAATGGAATTGAATCTTTATCATAACATCCAAACACCATTTGACTAGATGTCGAAATCCGCCATGCACTTAATGTGTTAAAATTCCATTTTGGCCCATAAAGTTGAAGTGTTGTTCCATCCCATTCTGCGTGTGAAATTTTTAATGGGAGGAATTGTTTTATTTTTTCTATCATATTTTCAATCATTGAATTAACTCCAGATGCGTAAGATCTCTAACAAATTGTCTCCTTAAACCTTGCTCTAACCATTTTGGGGGTTGGGGTGGTTTTCCTGTAAAAATATTTATTGTACCGTTATTATTGTTTGTAAAAGATGCCCGCAAAGGTGCACGTCCTGCAGGTTCCATGATTCTTACTCTGTTACCACCTGGTAATACATACCCCATACCTTTAGAGTTTGTTGGGAAGTTGCTAAATCCAGCTCTTTAAAGTCCTGTTTCTAAGACTTTACGATTTAGCGGAACTGTTACTCCTTCTGCTCCAACGATAAAGTTTGTACCATTTTGTGCATTAATATTACTAGTCATACTGCTTGCAGTGTCCGGGCAGGATTTTCCATATATAGCTCCCTGAGCACCGCCTTTGAGTACCATACCACCCCAACCACAACCCACAGCAGATAAAACATCATTTGCAATTGCGGCACCCTCATGCGACATACCCGCTTTTTGCAATAGTTGGACTGTTCCTGGTTCGTGGTGGTCTCCCGTCCAGGCTTGCTTAAACCCAGCCTGGAAATTATCTATACCATGTGCAGCCAGCATACACCCGCCAATAGCGCCAACTCCTGTCGCTCCTGTTGCGCAGGCAATGCTAGCCCCGAGGGCCGCTTCACAAAGCCCACCAGTAGCCCGCATTGTCCCTTGAATGCATAAGTCGGTAATCGGGGCCGGGCCTGCATAAGTTGCGTAAGTTGGTCTTCGCATCTTGCACAATCTAAAAATATTTTCAAAAAATCAATCCCGTTCAGCACAAAAATTTCATAACATCTATTCAGCGAGCTTGGGTGGGAGACGGTAGCTCTCGTTGCCCAAGCCCGAGAATTGAAGTCGGATCTCTATGCAGGAAATTGGATAGATCACTTATACTATTCAGGGCGTATCTTAAGCTCAAAGCAACAAAAAATGATCGGCCCCGGTCATTTTTTTCGACAGCATAGATGACTAAGTGAATTTTTAAAAGATCTACTGCTGCTAGTAAGGTGTAAGCGGCGTTAGAAACCAAACACAAGTTACGCAACTTACGCAGGCCCGGCCCCGATCATTACAGTAGATTTGGAGCCCGAAACGGGCTAGATTAGCCAGCCTAGGCCAGGCCTGGCCACGATTATTAAAAATTTAAGATGTTATCAACAAGACTATTAATCTTATCTATTGAGTTTTTAATTAAAGCTCTCTTTTTATCGTCCTGAATTTCAGAAATTTGTTCTCCCGATTCTTTAATAATTTCTATAGCATTTATTGTTTCTAGAGTTGTAATTTCATTTACAAATTCTTCTTCCCAATCTTCATCGACTTTCTCGAGCGCATTTAGTAGGAATTCTAAACTACCGATTAAAGAACTTAGATCGATTTGTTTATTTTCAAAAAATTTCACATGTTCAAGCATTAATATTAGTTGGCGCCTGTCATACTCGCTGATGTTTTTCATATTATTACCCTCTCCCTGGGATTACTGTGATGATTTGTCCTTTTTCTCCAACGATTACTCTAATTTTATTTACAGGATCATGGTGCGCAAAACGTCCGGGTAAATCTGTCGGCGAAACATTTCCTGTATTAATTGTGTTTTCAACGAAAGAAGGCATGATTCCACGATCTTGCATTCTATCTAAAGCATGCCCTGAATATTTCCTCCCGTTAATGAACGTGGATTCATTACGAATTTTCTGGTAAGGAGCGTAGTCTAGCGGAGCACGCCTACTTCCGGCAAAAGATGTTGCTCGATTAATATTAGTAGAACCTTTAGAAGCACTTAAAAGCTTCGGCAAAGTAGACGCAAGCTTGTAACCTTGATACAGATTTTTTCCTAAATTGTATAGTGCCTGCACACCTTTAAAACCTCCATACGCTAGAGAGGTTATCGCTAATCCGGTTGTTGTGCAATGACGAACAGTATCATGACCCTCGTTGGACTCATTTACAGCTAAACAATTTTTCAATGAAGTCTCGAGTTCAACTCTTTGATCTGACTCCATTTGATTAAAGTGATTGGTGAGTTCATTTCGTTCGTTATAATCGAACTCAGATTGATTACTTCCAATATAAAAAGCCGCTCGTTGCAAATCCCACGCACTTTCAACCGCATAATCAACTATTCCGTGACATATTCCTTTCATCGATGTTTGAAAGCTACCCCACGACTGGCTAAAGCTAAAGTCATCCATGAATAAACCATAGCGATCTATACAGCGTGTTGGGTTGTTATGCACATAGGCATATAGGTTAGGCCCGTCACTTTCCCCAATTGGATCTTGCGTCATCCATTGAGCAGACCGTGGATGGTAGTACCGACATCCAAAGTCAACAATCCCCAAAATCGCCGTTTCATGCCGTTTTCCGCAAAATCTCCATGGCGAAAGAGGGCTTTCTGCTAAGTCTACCCCAAACATTGTTAAGGGGCTTTCATTTGCAAGACTTCCGTCATTGATGTCAACAAGCCCAACAACATGACCTTGAGTAGAAATAAGAGGAGCGTAGCATTGTTGAGCTATCTCAATAGCTATCGGGATAGATCCTTCATCCGAGGATAAGACCTTCAGGTCTAAATTATTGCCATCGACATCATATGATCCTATTTCCTCGGTACCGTCATAAAGATATTGACATGTTGTCCCATTGAGGGTACGAGACATCTTCCTGTTAAAGGCATCATATGTAAAGATCCAGGTGCTATCACTCCGATTAATTTCAATCAGCCGGTCAAACTTATCGTAAATAAATTGTATCGCTGAATCTCGGATACGCCTTCCTTTTGCATCGAAATTGTATTCTCCGTAAATACCGTGAGTAAGTTGATTTACAGCGTTATACGACTGTTCTAGGCCAGCAACTGTAGTTTGTCGATTAAGGGCATCATTTTCATAGGTGTGCGAATATATTGAGGAATTCTCCAGCGTCAACTGCTGCAAGTGATCGTGATCAAATTTTTGGAATTCATTATTGACAATTTTTGATACTAAAAGACCACGCGAGTCGTAACAGATCTCCTTTTCTTGATAGTGAGGATAGGTTACATCTATCGGTCGACTTAACAAATCGTATTCCAAAGAAAGTGTTCCGCTATTTTTAGGGAATTGAATCGTCTTGGGAAGGCCTGTCAGGTCAAAATCTACAAAAAGGGCTTCATAATTAACGGTGCCGTTTTTTAGACGTTCTGTTTTTGCGAGGAAAACAGGGTTATAAGTTTTGCGGACAGAGGTCCCATCAGGATAGATAGTGTCAGTCACCCTGTTCATTCTATCATAATGAAAGCTAATTTTCAGTCCATTTTCGAGCTGCTCCGAGTTAAGATTTCCTTCAACGGTATACTCTCTAACCGTTTTAGACCCTGTGATGCAATTTTCTATAATAATAGGAAGGTCTTGCTGATTATAAGTATAACGATAATGGATCGATTGGTCGCTAGACCACTCTCCTTGAAGACGTCCAAGACCATCGTAAGAGTGATGCTTAGACGTTCCATCAGAGTATTGTGTTTCAGCGAGCTCTCCAAACGAGTTATAAATAAATGTTGTAGTGATCTGTTCGAGTGTACCTGCCCCGTTCACTTGTCGGAACAGTCGGTGACAGAAGTCATAATAATAAAGAGTGGTGATCGTCTCTTTCGGCAGACGGTACTCTTTTTTTACCAGATTTCCAAAGACATCGTAAATCATGTCTACATCTGAAAGCAGTTCTCCGAAAGGGGAATAGATTTTTTCACTAATAACATGACCATGATAGTCTGAAACCGTAACCTTTTTAACCCCGGTTGAATCAATCGTCTCGACGCAAGGAAGGTTTTGTCCTTCAAATACAAAATCATACCGATGAATAAAATATGTGGTATTCCCCTGTGGGTCTGTTTCCTCACAAAGATTTCCTCGCGGATCATATTTCTTTATCGTCGTAGCCGTGCCGGCATGGTTAGCTTCTGAAATTGAAGTGATATTTCCAAGCTCATCATAAGTTTTTGTGTTTTGAGTATGGATCTTTCCGGTTGAATCACTAATTTGTTCTTCTATGACTCTGTTAAGAAGATCGTAACTCTTTTTGTGGGAGATATAATCGTTAGCCCCTTCACCAAAATAAACTTTTTCTTGAATTTGACGCCCTAAGGTGTCGTAGGTATATTCTGTTAAACCACCGCCGACACATTTACGTGTGATACGTCCAGCGTGATCATAATCGTAAGTTGTCGTGAGATCTCCGTCTTTTTCCAAGACCAATAGGGAGCCTGAATACTGGAAGCTATGGGATTTCAGTGTGTTACCGGCTTTATCCAAAGTTACTTCTGACAATTTTCGACCCAAGGAGTCATAACTGTATGTTGTGACTGCGCCATTTGGAGCTGTTTTGGCGATCAGTTCACCGTAGATAGAATACTGAAAAAATTCAGTCCTTCCATCCGGATGCTGAATGGAAAGGGGCTTTCCGTCTGTAGTGTGCTCATAAATAGTTTTTGCGTTCACAAGATTTGTGACGGTAGCGATATTCCCCATGAAATCATAGGAATTTTGGGTGATAGTGGAACGCCACTCTGAAGGTCCTGTACGCACTGGTGCTTCTATAAGCGTTTTAACTAAATTTTGCTCGTTATAAGTTTTAGTTGTCGTTTGTCCATAGATACCGACTTCTTTTGTGGGTTTACCTTGAAGATTATAAGAAGTGTAGGTCGAAAGCCGAAGACCATCGCTATAGACTTGGGTGGATTTGATAGGCCTTTGAAGGAAGTCATAGCCATATTCTGTAAAGAATGAAGGGGATGGACCTTGCTCCCGCAATAAGCAACAATATTTATCATAAACTCTTGATGTGCTTTGTCCTAACGGATTGGTTTCATAAATAACATTCCCTTGAATGTCGCAAGCTTTGTGGATGCTAAAAGCATGGGAATTCTCTGAATCGAACTGTCTTTGACTACAAACGTGCCCATGTCCGTCGTAGTCTATTTCTGATCTTTGAATTAATCGTTCCTGTTGAAGTTTACTATCCCACCCTGAGGTTGCAATCTCGATTGGAAGGCCTGCAAATAAACCGCTTTTGTTAACTTGACGAGTAATTTTTCTTTGTTGTACTCCGGATAAATCATTTAAATCTGTACCTGCTCCGTCATCAACAATATGTAACGTGCAGCCTGCAGCTTGATCGTAATCGAAAAATTCTCTTGTTAGAACGGAACAATTATCACTTTGTAGCTTTTTTTGAATCAGCGAGCTTTTGACATTTTTCTGTTGGGTTTGATGATAACGGGAGAGGTATGATGTTTCTGTAATAAGTCGTCCGTCATCCTCACGAATGGGGAGATTCAGGCCATTATACTTTGAATGGATACATTTGACCTCTCCCCCATTTACTGTATTGTCATTACGAGTAATAGAGTGTTCTGCTAAGGAAGTGGCCCGCCGAAAAAAATGTTTTTTCGTGATGACATTTCCCTTTTTGTCATAAGTAAAATGTTCAGCAAAGTGAATATTACCATCCCCGTCTTCAATCGTGCGTGTGATTAAATTGGAGTCATCAACACTTCCAGATTCTCCCCAGGACATTTTTTCTCTTCGGTAGAGGCCATACGGACCTGTGCCGTTAAACCTTTCGATTGTTCGCAGCCTGTAATCTTTTGTTGAGTAGACGTAGCGTGTCAGGTAGTTGTATTCGTTATAAGCATCCGTAATTGCTTCTTTTGTTTGTTTATGCTTACTGTAAGAAAACCAGCACAGCCTTTCAGGTTGGTCTAGGCTGTTAACAGCAACGTTGATTTGCTTAACACGTTCGTATGCAATATGATCCTTGGAATCCACTTTAACAGGGGTTCCCATGAGATGCATTTCATCCCCTTTGGCATAGTATTGAATTTGCGTGCAGTGGGATGCACCTCGCTTTTCTGTCAGCTTATTCCTTTGTTTTCCGTTTTGTTCTGTATAGGAATATTGCTCATCCGGAACGTGGACCGATTCAATTTTCTTTAGACAAATTGTCTTAGAATCCTTTACCTTAATTTTACTTCCTTTTTTACGTTTCGTTTTTACATGATAGGGATATGTTCGAAAATGATACTTAATGTTGCGGCCGTCATTTGAAAAAACACTGAAAGAAAAATCATTCTTTTGGAATACCCATTGATCAAGAACGCTAAAAGTCGGAATATCTGAAGATATTTTTTGTGTAGCATTTCCTAGCCAATCGTGATGAGTAGCCCCTCGTAAAAAACAATCCTCTGCTTCATAGGATACGGTGCAGCCATTGGGTTTGAACGTTTTTTCGATGTAAAAATATTCATTACCATCCTTACAGTGTCCCCTGCGATGTGTGTGTGTAGAGCCGTCTCCATTACTTTGTGTGAGAACATCTTGGTCGCACTGTTTTAAATCTATCATACTGTTTTTTATGTTCGTACGACCCGAAATTTCACCTTGGCCACAATTGGAAATCCCTTTTTCTAAAACTTTGAGGTTAAATCTACATTGGTGAGGTTTGCTATCAGAGCGTTGGTTGTTTTTTACCGTATAAGGTATTTCTCCTGATATTGAACCTTGTGAAACTGCTTTTGAATGCTCACCAGAGCCTTGCTTAAGAATCACAGAGAAAATATTATGAGTCCACCCATGAAAAAAGGCTCTGATTTGATTACTTGAGGTGCTATATGAACGTTGTAAACACATCGAATTACTGCCAGGAAGAACAAAATCCACAACTGAATAATTGTAATCCCCATTTATCACATTTACACCATGCACATTCGTTTCAGGAAAGCCATATAGTGCTGATAATGGGTTATTTGGTGAATTTAGAATTTCGTCCTCAGTAGAAACATCACCATGAACCGAAAATATAAAAAAAGAGATAAAAAGAAAGTGGGAGATAATCCGTTGCATAAGTGTGTTCCGCGTTATGTAGGGTGTAAAAATGGCCCGATACTAACGTGAAAACGAAATGAATGTCAAGAATAAAAGAAAAAAGAGTCGTGGCAAGATTCAGTGATCGGGGCCGGCCTTAATGGCGTCAACTTAAGGGTTTATACGGCTCTTACAGGGCTCTGGTTTTTTTCTATAAACCCCAGAGAGGCTGTAAGGGCCGTATAAACCCTTAAGTCGACGCCATTAAGGCCGGACTAACTCAGTGACAATTCGACACTACCTTCCAAAATAATACTTCAAACTAGCTCCAAAGATATTATTGTACATATGATTAACAAAATGAAATTTGTAATCCAACGAAATATCCATAAAATAATTAAGTGGGTAGGAAACTCCAGTCATCAACTGCCAGGCAAAATGCTTTTTTCGATACCATATATAGTCACAGCAAAATAATGCTGTCCTAATCAGCTGAAGAGGAAGCTAAACAAACGTTAGTTGAATTTGTTGTGGACCCTAAAAGCGATTCGGACAACCCACCCATTCTTTCTGCTGTGTAACGGGATTGCGCTTGTTTAAATAAAATCGGGATGAATTGACAATCCTCAAGACTTGCGGCTCCAGTAAAGGTGAGATCGGTGATTTTAAACTCATACCGCCTTGGCTCTTGATTATTTTTTGTGTCAATTCCAACAGTCCAGTGCAACTTAAATGTCGCAATAGACTCCCCTAAAGTATTGTCAGATACCCGATGAGGGTGCGCATGGATGTGATATTGCGTTGTTTGGGTCACCCGGTACTGATCTCTAAGGTCATCCAAACATTGAAAAGTGAGATGTGTGCCATATTGATGATCTGCCTGGCTACAGTAAAATTCCTTATGATTTGCCTCCCCGCTTCTGGCAAATAGCTCTGGAAGATACTTACGTCTAACTGAAAGTACACCCCGAGCAGCGTTAATTGTGGCTGCGCTAAGCAAACTCATTACAGGATATCTTCTGGAAAGGCTCTTTGCACGCATTAAATATACTAAATCTTTAATTTCTTTTTCGTTGGCTTCAACATTCTGATCCTGATCTTTTAAGAGTCTTTTAGCTTTCCCGTACTGAAAAAGGGTAATAGGTTTATTCTGTACTTCTAGCATTGTCCTTACAATCACTCTGGCAACTTTCTCATCCATTGGATGAGAGGGATTCATCCAATTATTTAACGTAGATATTACTTTTACAAAGAATATTTTTGGCGTGATATTAATCGTCCCATCAGCGCCTTTTACAAATAAATTTGTCACTTCTATCGGCACTTCCCCTTCCAACTTCATTGATTCTCTTTGAAAGACATTAGTTTCGCCTCCCAAATAGGAACGACAGAGCTCTTCCCATGCAAAACATCGCCATTCTAATGGAGGCCATAATGAAGACTTTATCTCAATCGGTGCCGGTAGTCCTTGCCAAATCCCCTTAAATACTAATGGTAACGCTTCCGGAGGCTGCCAAAAATGGTGAAATGGAATTCGATTCGGTATCCTCTCGTTAGACCATTGCATGATTGTTTGTTGGTTATTTCGAAAAATTAAAAGGTTTTTTTCCAAAGACTCTAGAGTCTTTCTATGATTCAATAAAATTTTTTGTTTTTCTGATACGACATTTTTCTTAGATAAAATTTTGTTCATCCATGAAGATAGACTGCGCTCCGAAATGTTATGCGAAAGGAGTATTTTGGTGGGGGAAGCCTCTTTTAGGGCACTATTAAATACGAGTTGTATTCTAAAGAGTATTGTATTGCTGTTGCAGCTGGATGAAGTAATTATATTTATTTGCTCAAGCAAAGATTGATAGGAGTCTCCTAAGAGACTTAAAGTGTTGGTAAGGGATTGAATCTCAGATACTGCCTTATTTTCAATGTATTGACTAACAAAACACTTAAAATCAGCTTCCGATGGAATTTCGGTCTTATCACGCATCTTATTGTTAAATTGACCAAGAAAATCTCGTTGCATAGAACTCGAGCTTAGGAGCTTATTTACAGACAGTTCAGTTAAATCTAAGGGATTCAGCACCGGGAAAATCACGATCAATTCCGACTGTGATCTTAAATTGCTGGTCGTCTTTTTCTGATCCCAGTTTAATGAAGAAGAGGATATTGCACTCGACGATGAGGATTTTAACGAACCAATTTTTGTATATGCACTACTCATAACCCCTCATAAATGAATTATAACACGTAACAAACAATTAGATTATTTACAATAAATCAATGCTTAAGTGAATTTCAAAATAAATAAAGACTTACATAAAAAAATTCCCTTGCAAGCACTCGAAAGCGATCTAAAAAATTTAAATTTTTCGTTAAAAAATTCAATACAGAGTACTAGCTTCGGATCAACTCTTGTTCATTACACAAATAAGTACTCTTCAAAGATATAAAAATAAATTTAATTCGTAACCAGCCATTCTACCTCACCCTTGATAAGAGAGCTACTCATTCTGTAACAAAAAAGTTTAAAACGTGCACCTACTCCATTCAACCATCTAATCCACAAGAACTTAAAAAACCACAACTCCTTGCATGTTTCATGATGGAGGATCTAAAATCAACCTCCTACTTGGTTTAGGGCTCCATCGATAGCAAAAATCTATTGGGTAAGGATAAATCCTGTGTCAACCGATTTTAAAATTCTGTTTTTTTGTTGATTTACCTCTTCTTTCAAGAAAGTACATCACTACAAAAGAACAGCAATCCCCTGTAGAACCCATACTTCTTTAAGTCTTAATAAAATTTTAATTTTACAGTAAAAGATGGGTAGAGGATAATAAAGTATATAAATTAGTTTATTTTATGTATTTATAAATGTGAGGACGATATGGGAAACAATCTAACTATTAACAACCTACCGCATGTTTTACCTTCCCAAGACGCTAATATTGCTCAAAACAAAAAAGCTTCACGATTTAATACCGAGCGAAAAAAGTCTTCGGTAGATAAAACAAAAGAAGTCGGATCTACAATTAGAAAAAATAGCGAAAACCCAGAAAATACAAAAATCAATTATAAAGTAACAAAATTTAATGATAACAGCGCAGCTACCCTATCAAATACTTCAAAAATGAATAGAACAATGAATAAGTGTAAAATTGTAAATGATAGGGGGTATCTTAAAGAGATATCTGCGCCTCAAAATTTTGAAGAAATAAGTAAGAATTTCTCTCATGTTGAGAAACAGGCAAATGGAACATATAAATCCTTTAAACCTGTCGACATTTCAAACATGTCAGGTCCAGCACCTAAAATGTTACTCACTAGAATAGGGGGTGATATTCACCTCTTAGCTGAAGAGGATGATGCTAAAGATTTTCAAAAGTGGATAGAAGCTGGTGGTGATTTAGGGATTGTAGATGAACATAACAACCCACTTCCTACTGAAAATCTTTCTATTACTGTTGTTGTCGTTCCCCCTGGTTATAATCAAATATTGTTCAAAAAAATACAAGACTATGTCCTAAATAAAGAAAAAGAACTCGATAATGAAGATGTAAAGAAATTGAAGAAAAAAAATACTGGAGAAGTTCAATATGAAAAAACAGATCTAAATAGATTAGATGCTTTCATCAAAAACCAAAAAGACCGCAATGAAACTAGAAAAATAAAAGAATATTTTTACGAAGAAAGATTATTTCTTGAGAAAACTCTCGATAAAATTTCCGAAATTAAAAATATGAAATCACGTTCCGCAGAAAAAAAAGATCTAGATCGACACAATCAACAAGCTGAGGAAATTTCGCGCGAAATCAAAAAATAAGACTCATCACACAAACCCATGTTGGGATAAGTCAAAGAGTCTGTTATTAAAATGATAGCATTGTTTTATCATATTTTAGTTGCTATATTATTACATCAATCAAACGGCGAATCTGAGGGGTCTGAAACAATAGTGTCAAATTAGTAGTTTATGACTTACCTTCCGAACTGTGAACTGTTTTATCGGTTTACTTAGGCCATTGCTTTAATTTCATTTGGGCTATCATCTTCTTCTACGAAGCTTAACAGCAAACAATGGCTTTAAGCAAAATGTTGCTGAAGTATCCCGTGCTCAATTGATTCCATTCAAAGTTCCATCAATGATTTGCTCAGCTCCGAAGGATCAGGAGATGAATAGCCCTGGCCTATGCGAAGCGGGGCCTGGGCATACAATAAAAACAATTCAAAGCTCCGAAGGTGCGACATAAGCTGCTAAATTTACTCTATTGGCTCTGAACTGCATTTAAATATATTCATGATCTTAAACGGGTCGTAATTTCTTAAATTGGAGGGATTGATTAATTAAACCAGGTACTCATTTTCGAGATGAGTCAAAAAAAACCTGTTGTGTAAAAAAATGCACAACAGGTTTTTTTGATTAGAAATGAATTTTCAGCGATTAATCATGGGTAATAATTTCAATATTTACATCGTCAAGAAGCTCAATTAAACTCGTTACGCATTCATCTGAACAATCTAAATAATCATCAAGCAATTCAGACTTTATTTCTTTTACACCGCAATACTCAAGAACAGCCGACAAAACCCCAACCCCAAAGTAATCACAAATGATTTTATTGTTAATTTTATCTAGTTTCATTATAGCGTGACCTTCTTTTTCAATAAGAAAAGCCGCACATCTGGTAGCTGTGCTACATTCAATATCCCCAATAAAACCAATTTCTTTCAAATAGCTTACTAGTTCGAGTTTTTCATCAAGTAAATTTTGATCCGTCACCGCTATGCATGAACCAGAGATATAGAGTACTCGACTCTTTGATTCTTGCGGTTTTGCAGATTCTTGCGGTTTTGCAGATTCTTGAGGTTTTGCAGATTCTTGCGGTTTTGGAGCACTTGCTTTAGTAGGAACAGGAGTTTTAGTGACTGAAACAGTAGCTAAGGAAGACGCCGCTGTAGAGGAAGATGCTGCCGCTCCAGGATGGATTTTATTCTCAGTCACCAGAGCTGTTTTTCCACGTAATGAAGTTAGCCGTATTCGCGTTTGTTCAGTTTTTGGCGCTGGAACCGGTGGATTTCTTGGACCGAAGAGATTGATTAAAAATGACATATGTCACTCCTTAAAATTTATTGTTACATTAATCTTAACAGAAACTTAAAATTATTAGCAACAAAAATAAAATCAAAATGTTTATTTTAATCTACTGCACAAACCCTTTGAGGCTACATTTTGAGCGCCCAAAAAACGTTCTAAATACAGCATATTAATCACACAAATGTCATGCTAGTTGAATGAAACGAGAAATTCAAAGTTGTTTTGCGAACACACACATAATACAAATAGTTCTATTTTTATATTTTACTATATCGATAATAATTTCAAGAACTAAAAATAGAGCTCAAAATTCAAGTACACAGCTAAATTTGGGATCCCGAAATTAATATTTTAAACACAAAAATCCAGAAACAATGATCGTAAGTGTATGTAGCTGTGTGATTTACGATGTGTTTTTTCAGAACAATTTTGCGTTTAAAAAAAAGTAGCCGTACCACCTACAAATTTTTTTATACTGATAATATTGTGTTATCAGAATTTTGTAACCATATCAAGGTACTAATAAAACATAAGACGCAAAAGTCGAGAATAATGCCTTCAACTTAAGCAGTTTACACGGGCCGTCACTTTGCTTGGGCTTAGACACTATCGTCTTAGGGAGCTTCCCTACGAATAGAGATATGAAAACATTAATTAAATTTGAAATGGAATCACTTGAGCAGATTGGTCCACACAAGCTAAAGCATATACCACGAGTGCAATCATCGTGTTTGGGGATGATAGCGTTGAGCAGGTTGGTCCACACAAGCTAAAGCATGTGCCACGAG
>CAZENM010000014.1:13282-26320 GCA_964513575.1 uncultured bacterium
TGGGAGCGATAGCGTTGAGCAGGTTGGTCCACACAAGCTAAAGCATGTGCCACGAAAAAATTCCAACAACATCAAATAAAAATGGGCGCGGTGAACATTTTTGTTCGCCGCGCCCATTTGATCCATCCGATCTATTCGCTAAACAATTAGTCCTCGAATGAGAATACCAGATCCTCTTCATGCTCTTTGTCGATAAAGTTCTTCACCCTCTTGTGGTAAGCAAAACCTGTTCCACCCGGGATAATATGTCCCATGATGACGTTTTCCTTGAACCCTAGAAGATAGTCGGTTTTTCCTGCGCAAGCTGCTTCTGTCAACACACGTGTTGTGTCTTGGAAGGAAGCTGCTGAGATAAACGACTCTGTGCTCAAAGAGGCCTTAGTGATTCCAAGCAAGACCGGAGTCGCTTGCGCAGCTTTTCCACCCTCTCTTGTCACTTTAAGGTTCTCTGCTTCAAACTCTTTCTTATCAACTTCTTCGCCGAACAGAAGGCTAGTATCGCCCGGATCCGTTACTCGGACTTTTTTAAGCATTTGACGAACGATAATTTCCACGTGTTTGTCGTTAATGTCAACCCCTTGGAGTCGATACACTTCCTGAACCTGATTCACGATGTACTTTTGAAGTTCACGCACACCACAGATCTCTAGAATCTCGTGGGGGATCACAACTCCGTCAGTCAACTGCTGCCCCTTAACGACGTGGTCTCCTCTTTGGACAACCAAGTGTTTCGTGTGTGGAATAAGGTGTTCCTCTTCCATTCCCGAAACGTCATCGCGGACAACAACGATACGCTTGTTTTTCTGAACGCCGCGGATATCCACGACCCCATCAATTTTAGCAATTTCGGCGGACTCTTTTGGCTTGCGTGCTTCAAACAGCTCGGCAACCCGAGGAAGACCCCCAGTAATATCCTTTGTCATCATCGCGGCGCCACGAGGCAATCTAGCTAGGAGTTTTCCTGCGCTGGAGTATTGACCTTCATCAACCGAGATAATCGCGCCGGCAGGCAGAGGATACGTACCTATGAGGTCAGTGTACTCTGGATCTGCGTAAATAACGATTTGCGGGTGAAGAACGCCACGGTGTTGTTTAACAATCAGTTCGGGCAGACCGGACTGCTTGTTGATATCTCTTTCTGTCGAGATTCCCTCCACCAAGTCTTCGTACTTCACGTAACCAGGGCGATCGCAAATAATTGGAATATTGTGCTGTTCCCATTCCGCAACTTTAATACCCGGCTTGACTTTTGTTCCATCCGGCACAAGAATACGTGTTCCCAATTCCAATCCAAAAGTTTGGAGCGGTTCTATCGATTTTGTCGACAACAGCTTTTTATACTCTTCAATCGGACGACCTTCGTCACGTACAATGTTCAACGCGCCGTTTTTATTAAGAGCGATCCAATGACCTTCATCGTTTTTAACCACGCGGATATCAGAGTAGATCAAGAGACCTTCATGCTCCGAAATAATTTCCGGGCTGACGCTCGCAGACGCAATACCACCCAAGTGGAACGTACGCATCGTTAACTGTGTTCCGGGTTCCCCGATGGACTGCGCAGCGATAATACCCACAGCTTCACCTTGACTGACCTTGCGGCCGTTGGCTAGGTTAACGCCGTAACATTTTTCGCAAACACCACGTCGAGTCTCGCATGTTAACACCGAACGAATCTTGACACTTTCAATACCGGAGTCATCAATTGCTTCCGCTTGCAGGATTGTAAGAACATCTCCTGTTTTCGCAAGCACCACAGTGCTATCTCCAGGAAGAAATATATCATCGCAAACAGTACGGCCGAAAATACGATCTTTCAATGAAAGAAGTTCTTCTTGACCTTGTTTAATTGCGGAGACTTCAATTCCGTTCAATGTACCGCAATCTTCCTCAGTAATAATAACATCCTGAGCAACGTCAACAAGACGGCGCGTTAAGTATCCGGAGTCGGCAGTTTTAAGCGCCGTATCGGCAAGACCTTTACGGGCTCCGTGTGAGGAAATAGAGAACTCCAACACGGACAATCCTTCGCGGAAGTTCGATGTAATAGGAGATTCAATAATCGCTCCTGAAGGTCTAGCCATCAGACCACGAAGAGCTCCTAACTGTTTAATCTGCGATTTGTTACCACGAGCGCCGGAATCTAACATAACGTAAAGAGGGTTCATCTTACCATCTTTTGTTAGACAGATCATTTTGAAAAGTTCTTCGGAAAGAACTTCAGAAACTTCTGTCCAGATGCTGATTGTCTTCGACTGACGTTCACCGTCAGTGATGATCCCTTCTTCGTATTGTTTTTTAACTTGAGCGACACGTTCGTGAGCTTCTGCAATAATTTTTTCCTTTTGTGGAGGAATACAAACGTCGCATACACCCATCGAGACAGCAGCTCTCGTCGCTTCCGCAAATCCTAAATTCTTTAGGTTATCGAGGAATTTCACGGTTGCTTCAAGACCGGCTTTTTTGTAGCACTGCATCAACAGGTCGCCCATCTTTTTCTTTGGCAAGCTGTAGTTTTGGAAGCCCAACTCTTTAGGTACGATCTTATTAAAAAGCACTCGTCCAGGGGTTGTCTTAATGATCCCGTTCTCGGTACGCAGCTTAATCAATTCGTGTGTGCGCAATCCGCGAGTCAGGTAAGTACGAATGGCTTCGCCTTCCTTAGGAATGTCTTCGTACCATTTGAAGCTGCCGGACGCATTAAGCGCCATCAACACCTCTTCAGCGTCGCGGAAAATCTTGGTTTTCAAACCGTGTTCTTCCGGAAAGTAAAGAGGATCGCACATCAGATAGTACAGACCAAGAGTCATATCCTGTGAAGGAACAGCCACCGGTTTTCCGGAGGATGGCAAGAAGATGTTATCCGGCGCCATCATTAGAAGTTTAGCTTCTAACTGCGCTTCAATAGAAAGCGGGACGTATACAGCCATTTGGTCTCCGTCGAAGTCCGCGTTAAACGCAGCGCAAACGAGTGGGTGGATACGAATCGCTTTTCCTTCAATCAAGATTGGCTCAAATGCTTGGATTCCCAAACGGTGGAGCGTAGGAGCACGGTTAAGGAGAACCGGGTGTCCTTTAATAATATCTTCGAGAACGTCCCAAACTTCCGGAGCGTGTCTTTGGATCATTTTCTTTGCGGAGCGGATCGTATAAACATATCCTAAATCTTTTAGACGTTTAACAATAAACGGTTCAAAAAGCTCTAGCGCCATCAATTTCGGCAGACCGCATTGGCTGAATTTCAGCTCTGGTCCGACGATAATCACGGAACGTCCGGAGTAGTCCACACGTTTACCCAACAAGTTTTGACGGAAGCGCCCTTGTTTACCCTTTAACATCTCTGAAAGGGATTTTAGGGGACGATTTCCCGCGCCCATGACTGGATGACCGTGGCGACCGTTATCGAATAGAGCATCGACAGCCTCTTGCAGCATCCGTTTTTCGTTACGGATAATTACTTCAGGTGTTTTCAGCTTTAAGATTGCCTTTAGACGGTTGTTACGGTTGATTACTCGACGGTACAAGTCATTCAAGTCTGAAGTCGCGAAGCGTCCTCCATCCAACGGCACTAAGGGGCGAAGATCTGGTGGGATAACCGGTACAGCTTCCATGACCATCCAGTCAGGCTTGTTTCCGGAGTAGACGAAGCTTTCGATAATTTTCAGTCGTTTAGCCAACTTCATACGGGCTTGCATCGACTTAGTCTTACGGAGTTTTTCTTTGAGTTCAACTAGGTGAGTTTGTAAGTCTTCAGTAGCTAGAAGCTCGCGGATAGCCTCGCCGCCCATGCGCGCAACAAATGCATCGCGTCCCCATTTTTCTTGGGCTTCACGGTATTCGATATCATTCAGGAGTTGTTTCTTTTCAAGATCTGTGTGGCCCGGATCGATAACGACGTATTCTTCGTAGTAGATTACTCTTTCCAAGTCTCCGGAAGACATTCCCAAGACGTTACCAATACGGGAAGGCATCGTTTTAAAGAACCAGATGTGGACAACAGGCACAGCCAGGTCGATGTGAGCCATTCGTTCACGTCGCACTTTGGATAAAGTTACCTCGACGCCGCAACGATCGCACACAATTCCTTTGTGTTTAATCTTTTTGTATTTACCGCAAGCACATTCCCAGTCACGTGTGGGACCGAAGATTTTTTCGCAAAACAATCCCCCTTTTTCAGGTTTGAACGTACGGTAATTGATTGTTTCCGGTTTTTTGATTTCTCCGCGAGACCATTTATTACGAATCACATCATCAGAAGCGATCCGAATCGTCAGTTTATCAAATTCGGCTTCATTATGATCTCTATGAATTTCTCTATGTTCTCTTTCAGACATGCCCTTTCCTCAACTTATCTAAATTTTTCAGCGCTTATGGCGCGCGGCAGGACACAGTGTCCTGCCGATAGGAATCATGATTATTTATCAATCACCGCTTCTGTTCTTACGTCTAGACCGAGGCCTTGCATTTCCTTGATCAACACGTTGAAGGATTCCGGAGTCCCTGATCGTAGGAGGTTATCTCCCTTAACAATGGACTCGTAGATGCGGGTACGTCCGGACACGTCATCAGATTTTACTGTAAGTAGCTCTTGGAGCAGGTGTGCAGCGCCGTAGGCTTCTGCTGCCCATACTTCCATCTCCCCGAAACGTTGTCCTCCCATTTGCGCCTTACCACCCAACGGCTGTTGAGTGACTAAGGAGTAGGGACCGACCGCTCTGGCGTGGATCTTATCGGCAACAAGGTGGCTGAGCTTCAACATGTAAATGAAGCCGACAACGACGCTATTTTCGAATCGTTCACCTGTACAACCATCGAACAAGAAGAACTTACCGTCGCCAGGAAGCTTTTGTTCTTTCATGATTCTCCAGACCTCATCTTCCGGGAACCCTTCGAATACGGGGCTCTTGATGTAGATTCCTGCTTTTTTCGCGGCGAATCCGAGGTGTGTTTCAAACAGCTGACCCATGTTCATACGGGAAGGAACCCCTAATGGATTCAAGATCACTTGAATAGGTTCGCCGTCATCTAAGTATGGCATATCCGCAACAGGAACGATCTTGGATACAACCCCTTTGTTTCCGTGACGTCCGGCCATTTTATCTCCGACTTGCAGCTTACGTTTTGAAGCGACATAGACTTTGACTTGGCGGATAATTCCCGGATCGAGATCGGTATCACCTTTTTTCATGTGTTCGATTTCGGTTTTGTACTGCAGTTCTAGTGTTTGATTTCCGATTTCGTAATCGTGAAGGATCGTCTTTAGTGTTTCGAAAAGATCGTTAGAAGGCATAATAAGGTCTTCTACTTTTTCTTTTTCGATCGCTTCGATAACTTCTTGGTTAATGTATGAACCTTCATCAACGATCACGTCGGCGGTGCGGCGATGAACGATGGTTCCGGGAGACATTTCATTAAGCAATAAAGCTCCCACTTTTTCGTGGCATTCCACTTTAAGTTCATGTTGTTTCAACTTGAACTCTTTATGGATATCTTTAAGCTTAGAAGCTTCTTCGACTAACTCGTCATCGGTTTTGGACAGGCGATCACGGCGGCTAAAGATTTTAACATCCATGACTACCCCTTCGGTACCTGGAGGTACTGTCAAGGAAGCGTCTTTAACATCAGCAGCTTTTTCACCGAAAATTGCTCGTAGGAGTCTTTCTTCGGGAGCTAGTTCTGTTTCGGACTTCGGAGTAATTTTTCCGACAAGGATATCGCCCGGTTTGACTTCGGCGCCCACGCGTATTATACCATCGTCGCCGAGGTTAACCAAAGCTTCTTCAGAAACATTTGGAATATCGCGAGTGATTTCTTCTTTACCCAGCTTTGTGTCGCGGGCAGTCAGTTCGAATTCTTCGATATAGATCGAAGTGAAGGCATCTTCTCTGAGCAGTTCTTCTGAAATAATAATCGCATCTTCGAAGTTATAACCGTTCCAGGGCATGAAAGCCACGAGTACGTTACGTCCAAGAGCGATTTCTCCGTTTTCAGTCGCTGGACCATCTGCTATCACGTCGCCGGCCTTAATCTTGTCACCAATATTGCACAAAGGCTGTTGGTTGATACAAGTACCGCCGTTAGAACGAATGAATTTTTTCAGTTGGTAGGTGCGTTTGTCCATTCGATTTCCTTGGGGGGAAATCACGATTTTGAATCCGTCGACGTAATCGACAATTCCGTCTTCGAGAGCGATGACCACGGCACCGGAGTCGCGAGCGGCTCTGGCTTCCAGACCGGTTCCGACTAGCGGAGCTTGTGGTTTTAACAAAGGAACGCCTTGGCGTTGCATGTTAGAACCCATCAAGGCGCGGTTGGCGTCATCGTGTTCAAGGAACGGAATTAATCCTGTAACGATCGAAACGAGTTGTTTTGGCGACACGTCCATGTGTGTGACCCGTGAGGAATCAATTTCCAGGGGTTCACTACGGTAACGTGCCCAGCAAATAGGCTCTTCGAACATATTGAATTCGTCTAATGGCGCAGAAGCCTGAGCGATCACACATCGTTCTTCTTGGTCCGCGGTCATGTATTCGATTTCGTCGGTGACGACGCCATCGCGTACGATACGGTAAGGAGTTTCGATGAATCCGAATTCGTTAATTTTCGCGAAGGAGGAGAGAGAGGTGATCAAACCGATGTTTGGTCCTTCAGGTGTCTCAATCGGACAGATTCTTCCATAGTGGCTTGGGTGAACGTCGCGGACTTCGAAGCCTGCGCGGTCACGGTTAAGTCCACCTGGTCCGAGCGAGGAGAGACGACGTTTATGAGTCAGCTCAGCGATCGGGTTTGTTTGGTCCATGAATTGTGACAACTGAGAGCGACCGAAGAAGTCTTTGAGAACACCGGACAATCCTTTAGCGGAGACAATTTTTCCTGGAGTTAACGTATCTGACGAGAAGTCAAACAGGTTCATTCTTTCGCGGATAATTTTCTCCATACGCGCCAAGCCGATACGGCATTGGTTTTGGATCAGTTCCCCTACGGAACGAACGCGACGATTACCGAGGTGATCGATATCATCTACGTTTGTATCATCATCGCCCTGTTTTAGGCGGATGAGGTACTTCAGGGCACCGATGACGTCTTCTTTGGAGAGTGTCACAGTTTGCAGGGATTCGTCGGTGAGCTCGCAACCTAACTTAGAATTCATCTTATAGCGACCTACTCGGCCTAAGTTATAACGCTTAGGATCGAAGAATAGGCGCATCATTGCAGAGCGAGCATTCGATAGTGTTGCTGGTTCGCCTGGTCTGATTTTGCGATAGAAGTCTTTGAGGGCTGATTCGTAAGAATCGGTAGAGTCTTTTGCGAGCATTTTGATGATCGGGTTGGATTCATCCGCATCATCGGCGATTTTAAAGGATTCGATTCCAGCATCAACCATTCTTTTGAGCATCGCGGTGGTCAGTTTTTCTCCTGCCTTACCGAAGGTTAGGGAGGTAGCTTCATCGATGACATCTTGAGCTAGAATTTTCCCGACAAGTTTAGCGAAATCTTTTTCAGATTTTGCTTTAACTTTTTTGGTTGTAAAGAACTCTTCGATGATATCAGCGTTGCTAGAATAACCTAGAGCGCGGATGAAGGTGGTCGCTAGTATTTTACGTCTGCGTTTTTTGCGGTCGATATAGATGTGGATGAGGTCGTTGGTATCAAAAGCCCCTTCTAACCAGCTTCCGCGGTAAGGGATGATTCTGAAGGAATAGAGTACGGTACCGCGTTGATGTTTTTCTTGTTCGAAGCAGATTCCTGGAGAACGGTGCAACTGGGATACGACAACACGTTCGGCGCCATTAATGATAAAGGTTCCTTTATCGGTCATAATAGGAATGGTTCCCATGTAGACTTCTTCTTCTTTGATCCCCGTTTCATCAGTCAGACGAAATTTCACTTTAAGCGTGACGTTATAGGAGATTCCTCGGCGGATGCACTCCTCCGGAATATACTTTGGCACCCCTAAATTATAGGATAGGTATTCCAAAATGGTTTTTTCATCGTAGGACTTGATTGGGAAGATTTCGGTAAAAACTTCCTGCAATCCAAAATTATCCCTTTCGTCGGGAAATTTATTCGCCTGAAGAAATTGCGTGTAGGATTTAACTTGAATCTCGATGAGGTTGGGAAGATCTATGATTTCTTCCTTCTCACGGAAAGCGAGACGATGTGGTGGCCTTTTTAACATTCTCAAGGACTCCCTGGTAAGACTTGAAGATAAAGCAAACTATAGCGCAGCAGACACTATCCAGCGAAAAAATAAATAAAAATGCAGAATCCCAGGCGCAATAACAATTTTGTTATTGCGTCTGGGTGTTCACGAAGACTAAATTGCGGATTAAAGCCCTTTTAAGGACGCTTTAGCACCAGCAGCTTCGAGTTTTTTCTTAATGTCCTCAGCTTCTGCTTTTGGAGCCGTTTCTTTAACGACTTTTGGAGCTCCCTCAACGAGGTCTTTCGCTTCTTTCAAGCCTAGGCTTGTGATTTCGCGAACGACTTTAATGATGTTGATTTTAGAAGCTGCAGGAGCTTCTTCTAGTGTGACTTGGAAGTCTGTAGCTTCAGCAGCTGCAGGAGCAGCGGCGGCAGCAGCAGGTGCAGCCATTGAAACAGCGGCAGCGGCTTTTACGCCCCATTTATCTTCTAGAAGTGTTTTTAGCTCAGCCATTTCGAGAACGGTCAGTTTGCTGAGATCTTCGACTAATTGTTCAGTTTTGTTACTCACAGTGTACCTCTCTAATAATTCTTAACTTTATTCGATTATTGTGCATCATTTTCTAATTTGCACTTGTTGTCCAAACAGTAGACAACGCTTGCGAGAATAGCTTCCATAGTTGCTAAGGTTTGAGATAGCGGAGCTTCGAATACACTCAGAAGCTGAGAACGCATCTCGTCCATGCTTGGAAGCTTGGATAATTTCTCCATATCAGTGCCGTTATAGAGTTCGCCATCAATGCGTCCCCCTACAACTTGAATAGCGTCGGTGTTCTCTTGACCAAACTTGAAGACTAGCTTAGTGATGTCAAGCGGGTTAACCGGTGCGAAAACCACTCCGATGTGACCATCGAGGGAATCGTACTTTAGGTCTACGCCTGAATCTTTAGCTGCCTTTAGGAGTAATCTTTTACGAGTTACTTCTAAATGGCTACCGGCTTTATCCAGCTCGCGTCTAAAGCTATTCGC
This sequence comes from uncultured bacterium, assembly GCA_964513575.1. Classification (GTDB taxonomy): domain Bacteria; phylum Chlamydiota; class Chlamydiia; order Chlamydiales; family Parachlamydiaceae; genus CAMFKA01. Next base: position 22,457 of record CAZENM010000014.1, read on the forward strand.
TTTGTTTGCACCCATTTTGTATTTGATTACAAGAAATGAGTGAGCAGCGATTGGCTTTTGGATCTCGCTGAGGTGGAGTGTTTTTTCTTTTCTCATGACAAATACTCCTTATGCCTCTTCGAGTTCATTCAAGCTGAGTTTCAGGCCGGGTCCCATTGTGGATGAGACCACAATCGACTTGATATAGTGACCTTTAGCTGTGGGGGGTTTAGCTCGGAGGACTGCTCTAAAGAACGTACGAATGTTCTGGATCAGTTTATCTTCCTCGAAACCTAGACGACCGACGCCGACGTTAATCACGCCGTGTTTATCATTTTTGAATTCGATTTTTCCTGCTTTAACATCTTTAACAGCTGTTGCGATATCGTTGGTGACGGTACCTGCTTTAGGAGTAGGCATAAGGCCTCTTGGTCCTAAAACTTTTCCCAATTTACCCACTTCTCGCATCATATCTGGCGTTGCGACGACAGCATCAAAGTCTGTCCAGCCACTGTTGACTTTTTCGAATAAGTCTTCGTTGCCCGCGAAATCAGCGCCTGCGGCCAAGGCTTCCTTGGTACGATCTCCTTTACAGAAGACGAGTACGCGTATTGTTTTACCTGTTCCATTCGGTAACGAAACAGTTCCGCGAACTCCTTGGTCTGATCGACGAGGGTCAACGCCCATTCTTAAAGAAATATCCAAAGACTGTTCAAATTTGACAGGCGGACATTTCTTTAAGATAGCGATAGCGTCATTTAGGTTGTAGACCTTTTGAGGTACAACCATTTTAGCTATCTCCCGATTGCGTTTGCTAGGACTACCCATAGGTTAAATTTCCCTTTATGGAATGTAATCAATACCCATTGAGCGCGCTGTTCCCAAGACCATTAGTATTGCGCCATCATGGTCAGCTGCGTTCATATCTTGCTCTTTTTCTTTAGCAATTTCAGAAGCTTGTTGACGTGTGATTTTCGCAATTTTGGTGCGGTTAGGAATAGCTGAGCCTTTCTGAAAACCTAATTTTTTCTTTAGGAGTTCAGCCACTGGGGGCTTTTTAGTGATAAATGTAAACGTTTTATCAACGTAAACTGTAATAACGACAGGGAGGATATCCCCGATCATTGTTTGTGTACGAGCGTTAAATTCTTTACAGAAGGCCATGATGTTTACCCCTGCGCCCCCGAGAGCGGGTCCGATTGGGGGAGCTGGGTTAGCCTTTCCTGCTGGAATTTGCAGTTTAATTATTTTTGCGACTTTTTTCTTTGACGCGGTAGGTGACATACTTACTGACATAATATCCTTCAGATACGTGATTTCGTCATTGCCAAGGGATCCAAGAGAGAGGCTTACTTCACGAAGAAATTCTTCCTGGAAATACATCCTGACAGAGGTTTAATTATATTTTATCTACTTCTTCGGTTACTTCTTCCACCTGACTAAACTCAAGGTCATCGACGCGAGTGTCTCTTCCGAAGATAGAAACCATAGCGCTGAGTCTTCCTTTTTCGTGGTACACCTCGATGACGGTCCCCATGAAGTTAACGAAGACGCCGTCGATAATTTTAACTTTATCGCCAATCTCGAACTTATGTTTTTGAGTGACTTTTTGTTTTTTATCTTCCAGATCTTTTAGCATCTGTTCGACTTCTTGGTCAGTGAGAGCTGTTGGCTTTTCGCCCCCAAGGAAGTCAATGACTCCCTGAGTATTTTTAATGAACTGCCAGGAGTCGTCATTTAAAGTCATTTTCACTAGCAGGTATCCTGGCCAGAGACGTTTTTCGACGATTTTTTGTTGTCCTTTTTTCACTTCGGAAACATTTTCCGTTGGAAGCAACACTTGATCGACGAATTCGGTCATACCTTTGAGTTCACGGTGTTCCTCAAGCGTTTTTTTAACTTTTTTTTCGTGTGTCGAGAACACTTGGAGAACGTACCACTTATGCATGTGACCCTTATGCGTTTGTTAGAGTTGCGGGTAAGGCAACAAATTTCCGGTTAAGTGAGTCGCTTTTACCCAAAAATAAAGCGAACTATATTGGAGATGCCGGAGAGCGCCAACTGGATGAAGATATCGATAAAGTAAATCCCCAATCCCAGGACGAAAGTTGCTCCAACAGTAATTTGGGTATATACCCGCAGTTCATCTGGACTTGTCCAGTTGATTTTACGCAGTTCCTCTTTAACATCGCCTACAAAACTGCTTGCATCTGACAAAGCAAATGGGCCGCTTTGAGTGGATGATGAAGGGTTTACGATCGTTGGTTGTGCTTTTTTAACTTCCATCGATTTTACTTCCACGCTCACTTTTCACCTCGAAATTCTCTACAATTCAAAACTGAACACGTCAATCGCATTATACACGAGTAAACAAGCATCATATACGAATTCAGCAGTATATTGCTAGAAAAATAATTATTTTTCAGCAATAAGAATTTTTACCGTTTGACTTTGTGATGTTTTTAGGTTCTTTTCTGAGAATATTTTCTCTAGATTAGACTTTTAAAATTCCACGCTATCTAACATTCGAGAGCGGAGGGGATCGAACCCCCGACCGGCGGCTTTGGAGACCGCTGCTCTACCAGCTGAGCTACACTCCCATAAAGTTCTGGTTTTAGTTGGGGTTGTAAAATTTCTTTTACAACCCCTTTCAACCAGAAACTTAGACTATTATAACAGTTCGGAAACTGTTCCGGAACCAATAGTACGTCCACCTTCACGAATCGCGAATCTGTCTCCGACTTCAATTGCGATTTCAGCAAGAAGTTCGACGTCGATCACAACGTTGTCACCAGGCATAACCATTTCTACTTCTTTCGGAAGAGTAACAGTACCGGTAACGTCAGTTGTACGGAAGTAAAACTGAGGACGGTAGTTTGTGAAGAATGGCTTATGACGTCCACCTTCTTCTTTGGTCAAGATGTAAACTGGACCGCGGAATTTTTTATGTGCTTTGATCGATTTAGGTTGAACAAGCACTTGTCCACGTTCCACGCCTTCTTTATCGATACCACGGAGGAGGATACCCACGTTTTCACCAGCGTAAGCGACATCTAATGTTTTTTGGAACATTTCGATACCGGTAGCAACTGTATCACGGGTAGGTCCGAGGCCGACAATTTCGAGCTTATCGTTAATTTTTACAGCACCTTGTTCGATACGTCCTGTTACCACGGTTCCACGACCAGAGATAGAGAAAACGTCTTCGATAGGCATAAGGAAAGGTTTGTCCAATGCTCTTACTGGAAGTGGGATCTTTTCGTCCACTGTCGCCATCAGTAATTCGATAGCTTCAACGTACTTAGGATCTCCTTCTAGTGCTCTTAAAGCTGATCCGCGGATGATAGGTACATCTTTGTAGCCTTTAGATTCTAGAAGTTCGTGCAATTCCATTTCTACGAGTTCGATCAATTCTTCATCACCTGGAGCTAGCATGTCGACTTTGTTTAGGAAAACGACGATTGCAGGTACTTGCATCTGACGAGCGAGCAAGATGTGCTCACGAGTTTGAGGCATAGGACCGTCTGTTGCCGCAACGACGAGGATTGCTCCGTCCATCTGTGCCGCACCGGTAATCATGTTTTTAACATAGTCGGCGTGTCCCGGGCAGTCTACGTGTGCGTAGTGACGGGAAGCTGTTTCGTATTCCACGTGGGATGAGTTAATAGTAATTCCACGCGCTTTTTCTTCGGGTGTATTGTCGATAGACGCGTAGTCGCGGAATTTACCGCCCCCTTTTTCAGCCAGCACCTTTGTGATCGCTGCTGTCAGAGTTGTTTTACCATGGTCAACGTGGCCAATTGTTCCGATGTTGACGTGTGGCTTGTTACGCTTAAATGCTTCTTTTGCCATGTTTTTTCTCCGTTAGTCCGGTCACCGTATGCC
>CAZENM010000015.1:0-25656 GCA_964513575.1 uncultured bacterium
AAGAACCAACCCCGTCCCGTACGTTCCGCTGATGATGTTTTCGGGCTTCAAGTCCCGGTGGAGGACTCCATTGGAATGGGCATAGGCGACTGCTTGGCAGATGCTTAGGAATAGGCGGACAAGTCCGGGGATTGATGTAAGTGTAGAGGCGTCTTTTTTTCCTTCTTTATCAGCTTGCCGAGCCTCTTTTAACGTTTGTTTCAAGGTTTTTCCTTCGACAAACGGCATCGTATAATAGGTCAAATCATCTTGGTCGTGAATCGTATAGATCGGAATAATGGCCGGGTGAGTTAACTGACTGGTGATGTGCGCTTCTTTTAGAAAGCGATTGTGCATTTGTACGTGTTCTTTTAGATCTTCACGGATTCTTTTTAGGGCGATTCTTCTGCCGCAGTTTGTGTCATAGCCCAGCAAAACTTCACCCATCCCCCCCTTTCCGATACTTTTTAAGATCTGATAAGCGCCGATGTTGAATTGGATCTCTTCTTCAACCGGTGCATGGCCGGGGACAAGAGTAGGGGAGTTTATGGTATGAATCGAGAGGTGATGAGAAGTTTCTGCAGATGTTTGAGTGGGGTTTTGCGATGTTCCACAAAAAGGGCAATAGAGGAACTCATCCAATGGAATCGGTTTTTTGCAATTATGGCAAGTGACTGACATATTTAATTAAAGCTCTCCCCGAGCTTTGAGAGTGGTAAATAATTCGCGTGCCTCTAGTGAGGAATTCTGAACAAAACAGTTGTTACCCAGTTCTTCGTCGAAGTAAATTCCATTAGGGGTGGACAAAGAAGCCGCCATCTGATGGAAAAGCGCATTAATCCCATGTTCATCCCTCTCGGGGAGTGTATAGCGAAACCCGCAAATAATGGTACGATAGGAATCCTCAGACCAGTGACGTCCTGCCAGTCGAAGGGCTTCCTCGCAATTCATTCCGAATACGGAAGTGGGATTACCCTCGCAAAACCATCGAAATTCGTTGGGGGAGACCTTTCGAAGAAAAAGCAGTTTATGCCGTCCCTCTTGGAAAATCTTAGCCGTGTGGATGAGTTTCATGAGCGCTACTCCCTATCAAAAGCAGACAGTAACAGTTCGATGGAATTTTTTTCTACCCAACCACTTGGTAAAACAGCAACTCGCTTGACTAAAGCATCGACAAAATAGACTGTTTTTTCTTTTTTAGGTTGCGTGTTTCCGGCTTGAAGGGTGGCTTTTGTTAAAACATAATCGGATTCGTCGAAAAAAACGATGTCCATAGGAATGTTCGACTGAGGAATCCATATAGCGACAGGTTCCGGCTTTGTCATCTTTATGAGGATCATATTCTCTTCGGTGGGTTGCAGGCGGCTTAAATCCCAGGTGTAGATAATTTCACCACTGGCAGAGTTTTGCTTCCAGTTGACCACATCCCCTTTTTTGATATCATTGTCATGGAACCAGTTCAGGTTCATTTCCATCGCATATTTTGAGGGAAAAGAAGAACGGATCGACTTGCTTTGAAAGAAGCGGAGGATTGAATCGTAAGGGGGGTACTGAGCAAGATCTTCTAATGAGCGTACGGGACGTTCTTTGTCCATTTTTTCTGGGTATGCAGGCAGGTCTTGGATATCTCGGATTACTTTTTCCTCGTCCATGAACGCCACAGAAAGAGGTATATAACAGTTAAAAGACCAAAGGCTTAATATATTGGATGATGGATAGGAGAAAATCATGCCGTGGTTCAGCGGCATTTCGGTTCTTCCCATCAGCCCCCAAGTGCGTTGATTGGGGGTGTTTGCCAGCTCAAATGTAAATTGGGTGACATTTTTTGGGCGAAAATCGGTGGAGTGCAAAGAAATGATCTCCGCCGAGAGCGCGCAGGTATAAAGAAAAATGCAAAGGGTAAGCCTAATCATAGACGTAGACTAATCTCTAGATAGATTTATTCTCAATGAATATTCATGAAAAATCTATCGATAACATTCATCATAACACAAATAGGTACTGGGGTGTGATAAACGCTCGTTCCCCGCGCTTGTCACACCCCAAATAGGTACCAAGAAATCAACACAAAACTGGTGGATAGCTTCAAAACAATAAATTGATTATTCGTTTGAGGTTTGCTGAAGTCCCCCCCTCCTTTGCGCCTTCGCGTTTAAAAAAATCAGCGACTACACGACCTAACAAAATTTTATTAAACACGGATATATTAGGATATTGATACTAATTGATCATTCATATATAATGAATCTCATAATTATATTTTTTTAACTTAACTTTAAGGTTTAATCTTATGAATTCATATACCAGTCTGGTGGAGGGGTCTTCAGTTCCTTATTGGAAACCGGCGGCACCGCTATTTGAAAGTCGAAAGCATGCTGGCAAACTTTTAGCAAAAGAATTAATCCATCAATTTGGAATTGAGATCCTAAAGGAAGCTGTCGTATTGGGATGTCCACGTGGTGGTATGATCTTTGCCGAGGAAATTACAATCGAAATAAAAAAAGAAGGGGGAATCCCTCAATTAGATGTAATTGTATCCAGAAAAATTCCGTTACCAGGCTCAGATGATTATGCCATTGGTGCAGTCACCGAGCAAGGTGAATGCATTTATATTGATGACATTGTTGAGTACAAGCGCATTGATGTGCATTCTGCTGAAGTAGAACTAGAAGCCCAAAAAGTAAAAGAAGAAATTAAGAGACGAGTATTGGCTTTTCGTCAAGGTCAACCTATAACTTCCTTGGATGGGAAGGTAGTTGTCATTGTTGACGGTTTGGCGAGCGGGGCTACCTTGATTGCTTGTGTCAAGAGTGTAAAAGACTATTTTGCTAATATTAAACGCATTATTGTGGCTACGCCACTTTCGGCACAAAAAGGAAGAGATCGGGTAGCAAAACTGTCAGGTGTTTCTCTGGAAAATATATGCACTGCAATCGATGCGAAACCTCAATCAGGTTGTACTTGGAATAGTGATGACTTCTATAGTAAAATTGAATTTAAGCAGATGACTGATGAACATGTCAGAGCTATTATTCAGACCCATAATTAGATTGTGGGGACAGTGAAGGGGTCAGGCCTAGGCTGTCAAAAATTGTATAAAAACACGATCTATACTTGAGCCTAAAAGCCTTCCAAGAAATGAATTGCCCTAAGTCCGGAGGACTTAGGGCAATTCATTTTTTGGAAGGCTTTTAGATAGACTCAAAACAATAAATTGATTGTTAGTTTGAGATTTGCTGAAAGCCCGCCCTCTCCTTTGCGTCTTTGCGCCTTCGCGTTTAAAAAAATCAGCGGCTACATGACCTACCAAAATTTTATTAAACATCTTGAAAATAATGTTATGATGTTATATAATTGCATTAGATTATTTAAATAATTGTTTAAATTTTAAATATAGTTTTTGTGTGTCGATGTAAGTTCACAAACTAATTAATTATAGGGTATTCATGAGTTCACCATTAACTAACCGTCAAAGAAGTTATTCTAGTAACCAGCAATTAGAAGTTTTGATAGATAAATCCGGAAGTGAGTCGAGCATACAAAGTTCGAAAAGAAGAATAAAATTTAAAGATATTCAAGGGATTGCCCAAGACCTAAAAGCACAGTCGATTAAAGTGCTTTATTCTCACCAATTAGTGCCAACTCTCACCGCCAATCCCCAACTTAGAGAGCTTTTATTTTTGGGAAATAAGATCAATGCAGCAGGGAGAAAAATGAATCCCGATGACGTCATTCCTTTTGCTGATGCCCTGAAAATTCACAAGTCTCTTACAAAGATCGATTTAAGTGGTACCTTTATTGGAACGCTCGACATTGCTCCAATTGCCGGAGTGTTAAAAGTAAACGGATTGATTACATCGCTGAATTTAAATTTAAACCCCATGGGTAGCGAAGGGGCAAATCGACTTGCTGAAGCCTTAATGAGTAACACAACCTTGACAGCGCTGAGTTTGCGGGATACCATGATGATGGGTGAAGGCGTGATTAGTCTTGCAGAGGCTTTGACAAAAAACAGCACTCTAAAAACACTTGATTTAGGCAACAATAAGGCAATTAATCAAATAAACGTTGAGCCCGCTATTAAACTTGCAGAGGCTTTAAAAGTTAATGTTTCGTTGGAAACGCTTATTTTGGATCATTGCGAGTTTATCTCTAGGGAAGCCGACCGGTTTTCTGAGGCTTTAATGAGCAATACAACATTAAAGAATTTTGATTTAAGTCATAATAATATTAATCAAAATTATGCGATTATCATTCTAGATAGATTTAAAATGCATCCGTTTTTGTTAAACTTCAAGTTAAATAATGATGTAATAGAAGAGAAAACCCTGAATGAGTTTGAATTAGTGTCAGACAGAAACATCCACAATAGAAATTTGCGTCAATTAACCCTAAAAGAGCGTTGCTCGAAAATTCTGGAGCCTCAGTTTTTTACGGATCAGTTTGTGACAAAACCTCAAAAACGACGATAAAAACCAAAGTTCAGAAGCTGTAAAAAAAGTATTGTAAAACATCTATCACTGATAAAGTAAGCCTTTGCAGCGTATTAGTACTGCAGAGGTGATGTATGACAACTACTTTAATTATAAAAGATCCAGTCTTTCTGGAACACTTGCCCCTTTCGGAATTTCCACCCGAAATAATTCTTGAAAATGCCTGCAGATACGCGGTGATAGAAAAAGCGGTTGCTGAGCTCAATCTTCCCACAATAAACCCCCGCCTAGCCACAGAGGCTGAGCTTGAGCTTTGCCATTCACATACCTATATCGAAAAAGTAAAAAAAGAAACTCAAGATTTAAAAAATAACAGAACGCTAAGAGGCCACTGTTTAAGCACCGATCAATGGGGAGATACAAAAATTTCCGAGAAATCGTTTACAGTCGCTAATTATGCGGTGGGGGCTGTTTTGCTCGCAATCGACGAAGTCATGAATGACAAAGCAAAAAATGCATTTTGCATTGTTCGTCCTCCAGGACACCATGCACACGAGAAAGCCGGGGAAGGATTTTGTATTTTTAATAACGTCGCGGTGGGCGCTCGATATGTTCAGAAGGTTTACGGGATCTCTCGAGTTCTTATTTGCGATTGGGATACCCACCATGGCAATGGGACTCAGGATATTTTTGAGAAAGATCCTTCAGTCTTTTACTTCAGCACCCATCAAAGTGTGGGATACCCCGGAACTGGATTTGCCGATGAAACTGGAGCGGGTAATATCTGTAATGTGCCGATTGTTCCCGGAAAAAATGCTCGAAATAATATTCTAAAAGCTTTTTTGGAAACACTCCCGGAAAAAATGAAAGCTTTTCAACCCGAATTTGTTCTTATTTCTTGCGGGTTTGACGCCAGGGAAAACGATCCGATCGGCCTTCTGAATCTTACTGATGAAGATTTTTCAACATTAACGCGTGCCGTGAAGCAAATAGCAGATAGGTACGCAAAAGGACGTCTCGTCTCGGTTCTTGAGGGTGGGTATAATCTGCTTGGAATCGCCTCTGCAGCAAAAAAACACGTGGAAGAGTTGATTTAGAGAAAAAAATGACGTGAAATCATAAGTTTAGTGTGTTCACTAACCACTTAGCGCCGTCAGCAAAGATGTTTGGAGGCGTTCCATGCCCCTTGTGTCCGATGCAGGGATACATCTCAAATTCAACACGTGGAGAACGCTCGCCGCTTTGGAATTTGTGGTCCGCAAGATCTCTGCAAAACTCAAACGCGTCTTGTGTGCTCACCAAGATATCGTGATTGCCGATATATAACTTTAGCCTCACCTGTGTTAAACGAGGAATAAGGTGTACTAAATCATGTTGGGAAGCTTCGGGGGGGAACCCCTTAAGTTCAATTAATTTTGTAGCGGGAGCAAATCCCAGCACTGATTTAATGATGGGATAGCGTGCCGCAAGATGAGTCGCGATGAAACCGCCGCGTGAAAGTCCAGCGACAGCGATGTTGTCTAGGTCAATGACCCCTGAAAGTTCCTTCAAAACGGCGCCGAACCTAAAAAAGAAAGGTTCGAAATAGCCTTCCGCATCTTTTCTGAGTTGTTCAGCCCAAACACCCATTGCTTCCATTTTATCTTCGTTAGGACCATGCGCCGGCAGATTAATCGAAAATACCCTCATAGGATATTTTTTCCACTCGGTGACGGGTTGGTTAAATGGATCTAAGTGTAGTGAATCATGCGCAGACAGGGCAAAGTAGAAAACCGCAGGTAGGGGTCCATCCGAAAGCGGAGGGCCGACAAACTGCAGGTCAGGAGCCAGAAAGCTATCCATGCGTTCCTACAGGATACTTTGATCGTGTGATAGATTGCGGACGCTTTTCTACTTGTCGATAGAGGTTTTTCCAATGGATGTAGTCTTCGATAATTCTTTCATTCACATCGGCACGGATTTTCAGCAGGTGCATTGCGCATTCGAATTCTTTATTTCGCATTAATTTCGGTTTGGGGTGTCGTTTTCCACTGAGTGGTGTCAATCGGTACTGGGTGGCTAAAACAAAAATGGCAACGGAACTGATACGTTTAGGGAAGTGGCTAAAGCTGCCGACCATAACGGCGTGGACAATGTCGGAAGAAAGCAGCATAATCTCGCCGATGTTGGGCGAGAGCCCTTTATCGGTGTATTGAAGTTTGACTTCTTGCTCCAAAATAGGATATAAAATCCCGGCAATCAACACTCCGCGGTCAAACGGTTTTTTTAGGGCTGAATGAAACTTGTCGATGCTGGTTAAAATCTTATAAGACTCAATTCCTGTAGGGCCTTGGAGGAAATTAGCTAGCGCGGGCATCAGCTGATTCAGAAGTCCTGATTCCGATAACAAATGAAAAAACGGAGCCGCCGCCCCGGATTCCATCATTTTAAGGAGTTCTTCCATGACTCTGGCTTGAGAGCTTTTGTGGATCTCATCTTGACATTGGATTAATGCCTCGCGCGCGGCATCGTCAATATTAAATCCAAAACGGGCTCGAAACTTCAAAAGACGTAGCATCCGCACGGGATCTTGTTTAAATCTTACCGAAGGTTCACCGATCGTTCGCAAGATTGACTTTTTGATATCTGCCCAACCATCTACATAGTCGATGACAGTGTGAGTGGTGGGGTCGTAAAACATGCCGTTGATGGTGAAATCTCTACGCAAAACATCTTGATCGGGTGTTCCCCATTGATTGTCCTGCGTGATAAGGTCTTCTTCTTGGTTATCGCCGGTTCGAAATGTTGAAACTTCCAAGACTTTATGACCAAAGCGGATATGGGCTAGTCTGAAGCGGCGCCCGATGATCAGACACTGACGTTGGAAAATTTGTTTAATTTGCTCGGGACGTGCCGATGTCGAGATGTCAAAATCTTTTGGGATTTTGCGCAACAGCAAGTCACGGACTCCTCCGCCTACGAGATAGGCGGTAAAACCGGCTTGATTTAATCTTTGGATGACTTGGATAGCGTCTGAGTCTATCATCCTAAGGTCAATCTGGTGTTGTTCCGGGCCGTAAATTTGTGGTTTTAACGTATTTTTTGAGGTCACGTTCTTCTATCGATTTTGTGTTCTGTATTAACCATTTATTCTATCCTGTTTTTCTGTTGCCGTCAATTGATCTTGCTTAAACAGGCGGTTTCTGTGTTTTAAGAGGTGATTCCGTAATTAAAATCCAGGGTATTTTAATTACGGAATCGCCTCTTAAGCAAGATGCTCTTTTCGTTTTTTTCCCTTGATCTACCCAGGTTTAATGGGGTAAAGTACATATATAACCTAGAGTATAAATCACTATGAAAGATTCCAATTCTCCCCGAATTTTTGGCACCGATGGAGTGCGCGGAAAAGCGAACCAATATCCTATGACTGTTGAAATTGCCCTTGCTTTAGGAAGGGCCGCGGGAAAACTTTTTCGAAGAGGAAAAAGCAAGCATAAGGTAGTCATCGGCAAAGATACTCGCCTTTCTTGTTATATGTTTGAAAATGCGCTTATTTCCGGTCTTTGCTCCATGGGTGTCGACACACTAATGCTCGGTCCCTTTCCGACGCCTGGTGTCGCTTTTATGACTCGCGCCTATCGGGCCGATGCGGGGGTTGTGATCTCAGCCTCCCACAACAAATTCAATGATAATGGGATCAAATTTTTTTCTGCTGACGGCTTCAAGCTTCCCGATGAATGGGAAGCTGAAATGGAAAGGCTTGTTTTTGAAAATCGTTTCGATGATAGCCTTCCGGATGATTATGAAATCGGACGTAACTCAAAAATTCATGACGCTGATGGCCGCTATATCGAGTATGTTAAGGCATCTTTCCCCAAAAAACTCTCCCTGAAGGGCATGACCATTGCCTTGGATTGCGCAAATGGAGCCGGATATAAGGTTGCTCCTTTGGTCTTTCAGGAACTGGACGCGACGGTTCACCTCTATGGAAACAATCCAAACGGTCTGAATATCAATGATAAATGTGGTTCTTTGTATCCGGGAGATATCCAAAAAGCTGTAATTAACCACCGTGCTGATGTGGGGATCGCTCTAGATGGTGACGCGGACCGCGTGGTTCTTGTCGACGAAAAAGCGCAAATTCTTGATGGTGATACGATTTTAGCCATTTGCGCTCGTGACATGAAAAAACACGGGCAACTGACGAATAATACTGTGGTAGCGACAATCATGAGTAATTTTGGATTTTTTAGAACCATGGAAGATCTCGATATTAACGTGGTCAGGTCCCAGGTTGGCGACCGTTATGTGATTCAGGATATGTTGAAACATGGAGCGGTTTTAGGGGGGGAGCAAAGCGGACACACTATATTCTTAGACTACAGCACCACCGGAGATGGGATTTTATGCGCTCTTCAGGTGTTGAAGATTATGCGCGAAACCGGCTCTAAGCTTTCCGATCTTGCCGCTTTTGTGCAGAAATATCCACAGGCATGTGTGAATGTTAAAGTTAAAGAAAAAACTCCCCTAGAAGAACTTAAACTTGTTCAGAAAGCAATTTCTAAGGTGGAGAAACAACTCCACGGCGTGGGGCGCGTTCTAGTCAGGTATTCAGGAACAGAACTCATTTGCCGTGTCATGATAGAAGGACCGAAGCTTACACAGATACAAGAGATGGCGAACGAAATCGCCGGAGCTATTGAAAATGAAATTGGTCGCAAGGCTTAGTGAAAAGAGGAAAAGATTATGTGCGGTATCTTTGCTTATATTGGGCCTAAAAAGGCTGTTCAAATTGTTATCGAAGGGTTGAAAAAACTCGAATATCGCGGATATGACTCTGCCGGGGTTGCTGGGATCTCCGACGGTAAAATCCTTTTTTGTAAAGAGGTTGGTAAGGTTTCGACTCTCGAAAAACTTGTGAATGAACAAAAGCTAGAAGTGTGCCCGGCTATCGCCCAGACACGTTGGGCGACTCATGGACGCCCAAGTAAGGAAAACGCGCATCCTCATTTTAATGAACATCATACTTTAGCTGTCGTTCACAACGGGATTATCGAAAATCATGAATCTTTGCGAACGATGTTGAAAAATAAAGGTGTTAAATTTTCTTCCGATACAGATACCGAAGTTGTGGCTCACCTGATTAGTGATTTCTACCAAGGAAGTATTTTAGAGGCTATTAGACAGGCAATCGCGATGTTGAAAGGCTCTTATGCCCTAACAATTATCCATAAAGATTATCCCGACTCGATATTTGCCGTGGCTCACGAATCTCCTTTGATGATTGGAGTGGGTAACGGTGAGATGTATGTCGCGTCCGACTCCAATTCGTTCGCTTGTCACACACGTGATGTGGTGTATCTGACAAATGCGGAAATTGCAATTGTAAAAGCGGATCATTTTGAGATTTATAATGCCTCTCTCGGTATCGTCAGCAAAGGATTACAAGAACTCTCCGAAGACCTGCAAGATGTCAGCAAGGGCGATTACGAACCTCATACACTCAAAGAGATCTTCGTTTATCTCGAGACCGTCAAATATGCCATGCTAGGTCGCTTTCAAGAAGAATACGGCACAGCAAATTTCGATGATCTTAAATTAAGCGTCAGCGATCTCCAAGCTGTAGAGCGAATACTGATTTTAGGTTGCGGCACATCATGGAATGCCGGCTATGTTGCCGCTTATATGATCGAAGATAAGGCTCGAATTCCTGTGCAAGTAGAAATCTCTTCCGAATTCCGCTATAAAAATCCTATCGTACGACAAAACACTTTAGTGATCGCCATTAGCCAGTCAGGAGAAACCGCTGACACAATTGCTGCTGTGCGTGAACTGAAAGCAAAAGGGGCGCGGATTATTGCCATCTGTAATGTTCCGGATTCTACAATTAGCCGTGAAGCCGATTCCGTCCTCTTCTTACATGCCGGTCCAGAGATTGGAGTGTGTTCAACGAAGGCTTTTACAAGTCAAGTCGTGGTGCTTGCTTTGTTTACCCTTCTTCTGGCACGCATGAAACATATGGATAAATTCGAGGGAATAAAATTCATTCAGGCTCTAAAAGCACTTCCTGAACAGATATCCCAAGTGCTAGCAAAGAGCGCTCAAATTCAAGAAATCGCCAAAAAATACGCTCATTACGAAAACTTTTTCTTCTTAGGGAGAGGCGCCATGTATCCCACCGCCTTAGAGGGCGCTTTAAAACTTAAAGAGATTTCTTATATCAATGCAAACGGATATCCTGCAGGAGAGATGAAGCACGGACCGATAGCGTTGATCAATGAAAACTGCCCTACGGTGGCATTATGCGCTAATAAGAATACCTTCGAAAAAATTCTTGGAAATTTGAATGAAGTCAAAGCGCGGAGTGGAAAACTTATAGCAATTGGGATGAAAGGGGAGGAAGAAGTTAATAAGCTTGTTGACGAGCTGATTATTATTCCGGAAACAACCGACGAATTAGCTCCTATTTTAACAACGATTGTCACACAGCTTTTTGCTTACTATGTAGCCTTAGAACGTGGCGCAGACATTGATCAACCTCGCAATTTGGCCAAGTCCGTGACTGTAGAGTAGCGACTCCACGACCTCCCAAAAACTGTTATTTTCCGATAGTAGGGCCGAAGGAACCGTCACGCTTTAAAGAAAATTCGCTGTCATAAATGCTCCGCTTTGTTATCATTTCAACCATGAATCAACAAAATTCCACACTTCACGCAACACTTCTTGTCGCCGGTACGACTATCGGTGGAGGAATGTTAGCTCTGCCTGTAATGACCGGTCTTGGGGGATTTATTCCATCCCTTTTCATTTACGTCCTTTGTTGGGCGTTTATGTACTGTACCGGACTCTTGTTTCTTGAAATTAGCCAATGGGTTGGTAATAAGGGTAACTTGGTCACAATGGCTGAGGAAACTTTGGGTTTGCCGGGAAAAATTACTGCATGGTTTCTATACCTCTTTCTATTCTACTGTCTGACATTGGCTTATGTTGTGGGATGCGGGGAACTCGTAGCCCTCTGGATTCCGATGCTGCCTGCGTGGAGTGGACCTTGGATATTTACTTTGTTGGTTGCGCCGTTGGTTTTCGTTGGCGCTAAAGTCGTTGGGAAATTGAATGTTTTTCTGATGGCAGGACTGGGAATTTCCTTTATTTCATTCATGTTTCTCGGTGCTCCCTATGTTAAAAGGGAGCTGCTAACTTACACAAATTGGTCCGGGTCGCTTATCGCCTTGCCTATTTGTTTTACTTCGTTTGCTTATCAAGGGATTATTCCCACTCTTGTGGAATACCTTCATCACGACATCGCTCGTGCTCGACGGGCGATTTTGTATGGAACTCTGATTCCGCTGACGGCATATATTGTCTGGCAATGGTTAATTTTGGGTATTATTCCTCCTTTTGGTCCTCATGGACTTGTGGAGGCAATGAACCAGGGACAAAATGCTGTCCAACCATTAAGCTATATGTTAGATAATCCGGGGGTTTATTTATTAGGACAAGCCTTCGCCTTTTTCGCTCTGGTCACTTCATTTTTTGGTGTGACTTTAGGTTTGATGGATTTTCTTGTGGATGGATTAAATCTGGAAAAAACATCCACGAATAAAAGCTTGATTTGCCTAGGGATTTTTGTGCCGATTTTACTCATACAAGCCTACAATCCTCACCTTTTTCTAGTCGCATTAGATCTGGCAGGTGGAATTGGTTGCGCGGCGCTTCTTGGCTTAATGCCGATTTTGATGGTTTTATCGGGGAGATACAAACAGGGGAGAACCGCCGGTTACCACCTAAAAGGCGGTCCAACAGCTCTCACCCTAATGCTGGCCTTTGTCCTATTCGAACTGGCCTGGAGCTTATTCTACTAATTTCCGTAGTAGTAATAAGTTGTACCATCATTTACTGGATAGTAATATGAATTACTATCATAGTAATATGGTGTTGTGGAATCATAAATGTACGGAGCTGAAAGGCCTAAGCCCAATCCAACTGCTCCGGCACCCCAATATCCACCATATCCACCACCCCAGCCACCATGATGTCCACCGTGATGTCCACCGTGATGTCCACCGCCGTGATGTCCACCGCCGTGGTGTCCGCCGCCGTGGTGTCCGCCGCCGTGTCCACCTTTAGCAATCAATAGATTATCTTTTGGTGAATCTTTAGGAATATCTTTTGGTATATCTTTTGATTCTTCCTTAGCGGCTAATTTAGGCAAATCCTTAGGTTTATCTTTCGAAACTTCCTTAGGTTTGTCTTTTGAAACGTCTTTCAATTCTTCCATTGCGACTAATTTAGGCAAATCCTTAGGTTTATCTTTCGAGACATCCTTAGGTTTGTCTTTTGAAACGTCTTTCAAATCTTCCATTGCGACTAATTTAGGCAAATCTTTAGGTTTATCTTTCGAGACTTCCTTAGGTTTGTCCTTTGAAACGTCTTTCAACTCTTCCATTGCGACTAATTTAGGCTTATCTTTCGAGATATCCTTAGGTTTATCTTTGGAAACCGGTTGTTCCGGCACTTTAACGTTTTCTGCAGGTACTGCTACAACTTCTGCAGACAAATGCAGATTGAATAGGGGAAACATTGCTATAACCCCCACAACTAACGACTTTTTAATGAGCTGTGGAAACCGATGCATAACGCCTCCTAGGTTGAACGTAAGCTCTCTAAAAGTCATGGCCTATCAGTCATGGCTTAAAGAGTGACTACGGCTACACTAACGAACCGTTACAATAGAGGAGACTAGTCAAGCCTTAACAGAATAAATTTTCAGTCCTATGGGACCTATGTTTAGTAAGCTAATTCATCTCAACGCAGTCGCGCCAAGATCGCTTTACCTGTTTTATTATTCTATTATTTAATATCCCTAATCCTCCATAGTTTAGTTTTATTTGGCTTGACTAGCCTAACTTATTTACTGACCATAATAATAGATACCGCTATTTGGGTAACTATTTTCATAGTAAGGTTGACTTCCGTCATTATAATAATAATTTCCTTGGTTGGAATCGATTCCATAAATCCCTACGCCAAAGCCGGGACCCCAATATCCACCATAACTACCACCCCAACCATCGCGATCCCAATCGCCGCCTCGGTGTCCGTCCCAATCACGGTGACCATCATGATGTCCACCCCAATCGCCGCCGCCCCCATGACCGCCACCGCCATGTCCTCCACCACCACCATGCCCGCCTCGAGCAATAAGGCTAGATTGATCGGGTGTGTAAATATTTGACCCATTAAGACTTCCGATGAGTAACGGAGAAACTACTAAAATTCCGATGAACAACGAGCGTTTGAACGCCGAACGTATAAAACCCATAGATACCTCCCATTTGGGGATTTGATCTCATGACTATACTGGACAGTCTGTCGGGTCTGCTTCAACTTATGCTAAGAGATCAATCCACCTCGCTAAGAGTACTTATCATAGGACATTGACGGTAGGGAAAGAGAGTAAATCAGCCTAACCCATCAATTCACATTGCTTGCGACAACTATCTTATCCTCTCTTAACTTCATAATATTTCTTATCGATTAATTAAGTCAAATTAATAAATAAAATATTTTTTAATTACCGTATTGAATGTTAACTCCAGCCTCTGGGACGTACACTGGTTGCTGGATAACAGGTTCTTCGTAGATCCCGACTCCCACACCGCCAACTCCCACACCGACACCCACCCCGACACCACCCCAATTGTTATCGTTGCCGCGGTTATAACCGTGTTCATATCCACGTTCATACCCATGATCATATCCTTGAGAATGGTTGTAGTTGTCGCCATTGTGGTGATCATAACTTTGACCGCGATTCCCTTCTTGACCATGATCGCCGCCTTGATAATGTCCCTCATTTCCTCCAGAAGGATGGCCTCCCCGGTCGCCTCGTGCGTGTAGCATTGTAAGGGGAGCTGTTAAGATTGACCCTAAAAGAAGAGTGCGAAAGGCAATTGTGTATAGATTTTTCATAGAAACCTCCGAGTGTTGTTTCTATCACCTATATCATTAGAGTTATTTACCACCAAATAAAGATTTGACAAAGGCTTCCGAGGAAAAAGGTTGTAAATCATCGGCCCCTTCACCGACACCAATGAATTTCACGGGAAGTCCTAACTGCCGTTGAATATTTAAAATAATTCCACCCTTCGAGCTGCCATCTAATTTTGTTAAAATGATTCCTGTTAGAGGGGTGTACTTATGAAAGGTGTGAGCTTGGTCGATTCCATTTTGTCCGATAGTCGCATCCAGAACCAATAGCGTTTCGTGAGGGGATCCAGGAATCACTTTCAGGCTTGTTCTTCGTATTTTCTCTAGTTCGTGCATCAGGTCCGTCTTCGTATGAAGCCGCCCGGCTGTGTCGATGATCACAACATCAGCTTTCCTCGCTTTGGCGGCCTGCAGGCCATCAAATGAAACTGCGGCCGGATCGCTTTTTGGGGCTCCTCTCACAATATCGATTTGAAGCTTATCCGCCCAAGCCTGCAGTTGTTCCATTGCCGCAGCGCGGAATGTATCTGCAGCGACCACTAAAGTTTTTTTGTTTTCGTCTTGGAAACGTTTGGCCAGTTTAGCCACTGAAGTGGTTTTTCCGCTGCCATTGACTCCGACAATCAGAATGACTGTAGGATTTTCGTTTTCCGAAAGGTTGATCGTCGGGGGTTCTTTGGCAAGCATCAGTGTGACCTGTTCACGCAAAGCATCCATAATTTCATCGGTGGTCAGGCTGCCTTTGCTCTTTACAAGCGCTCGGATGTGATTCGTCAGGTCAACGGCGGTTTGGACTCCAACATCTGCTTCGTAGAGCAGCTTTTCTAGTTCTTCAAGCGTCGTTTCATCGATACCTCTCGAGAAAAGCGTGCGCAATTTTCCGCTTAAAGCCTCGCCCGTTTTGGAAAGTGCGGTGGTAATTTTATCGTAACTTGACTTCAGAAATTTAAAAATCATGGCTAAATCTTTTTTAATGTGTTATTCAGAAATTCCAGTTTAATGAAAAGGGGATTTATGAACACGCATGAGTTCCAGGCAAAGGAAATTTTGAAAAAATATGGGATTAACGTCCCACCGTTCGCAGTAGCTTCCACACTCGATCAAGCAAAGGAAGCGCTCGATAACCTTGGCCTGCAGAAAGCAGTAATAAAAGTACAAGTCCACGCAGGGGGAAGGGGGAAAGCAGGCGGAGTCAAACTCGCCAAATCCCGCGCGGAAGCAGAGAAATATGCTTCCGAGTTGATCGGAATGAAGATTGTCAACAATCAAACCGGTCCCGAGGGTGTCATTGCTCATCAAATTTTAATCTCCCCACTGATTGACTATAAAAAGGAATACTACCTCGGCGCCATCATCGATCGCCCGAATGCCAGAGCGATTATTATCGCCTCACCCGAAGGCGGTATGGAAATCGAAGAGGTAGCAGAGAAATCTCCCGAAAAGATTCTTACCATGCCGATCCCTCTCACAGGGAAATTAAGAGGATATCAACTTCTTCAAATATGCAAATTTATGGGCTGGAAAGGGGAAACCCTTAAACAAGGAAAAGCGCTTGTTGCAGGTCTGGCAAGGGCCTTTATCGATACAGACGCTTCCCTGCTAGAAATTAACCCCCTAGTAGAAGCCAACGATGGCAGCCTTCAGGCATTAGACGCCAAGTTAAGCGTTGATGATAACGCCCTCTATCGCCAACCGCAAATCAATGGATACTACGACTTCACACAAGTTTCACCAAATGAAGCCCAAGCAAAGGAATTTGACCTCGCCTACATCGCCCTAGACGGCGAAATTGGATGCATGGTCAATGGTGCCGGGCTTGCGATGGCCACAATGGACATCATCCATTACTATGGCGGCCAACCGGCAAACTTTTTAGACGTCGGCGGAGGAGCTTCCAAAGAAAAAGTCGCGGAAGGCTTCAAAATCATTCTGCTAGATCCCAAAGTAAAAGCTATCTTAGTGAATATCTTTGGAGGAATCATGAACTGCGGAACCCTTGCAGCCGGCATTATCGCCGCAGTCGGGGAGCTCCAACTTAAAGTTCCTCTCGTTGTCAGGATGGAAGGAACAAATGTCGAAATCGGTAAAAAACTACTCGCAGATTCCGGCCTAAATATCATCATCGCCAAAGACCTTGCCGATGCTGCAGAGAAAATCGTGAAAGAGGCTAAAAGGGGAGTAAAGTAATATGGCAATCCTGATCAATAAAAATACCAAAGTGATCACTCAGGGAATCACTGGAAACTCAGGAAAATTCCATACGGAACAATGCCTGGAATACGGCAGTAAGTTTGTCGGAGGAGTCACCCCGGGAAAAGGCGGGCAGGAAATTTTAGGCCTCCCTATTTTTGATACTGTTTTGGAAGCAAAAAATGCCACCGGTTGCGATGCAACCATGATTTTTGTGCCTCCGCCATTTGCCGCGGAAGCAATCCTAGAAGCCGAAGATGCCGGAATCGCGCTGATCGTCTGCATCACCGAAGGAATCCCCGTTCGCGATATGCTGGAAGTTACTCAGGTCATGAGAAACAGCAAAACCAGCCGCCTCATTGGCCCCAATTGTCCCGGAGTGATTACTCCCGGAGAATGTAAAATAGGGATTATGCCGGGCTACATCCACAAAAAAGGAAACATAGGGATCGTCTCCCGATCTGGAACGCTCACCTACGAAGCTGTCTGGCAAACCTCACAACTTGGGCTAGGACAATCTTCCTGTGTTGGAATTGGTGGAGACCCCCTAAATGGTACTGATTTTATTGATGTCCTCACACTGTTTCAAAACGATCCCGAGACCACAGGGATTTTGATGATCGGAGAAATCGGCGGAGATGCCGAAGAGCGCGCTGCCGACTGGATAAAAGCTAACTGCACAAAGCCCGTAGCTGCTTTTATCGCCGGAAAAACCGCCCCCGAAGGACGAAGAATGGGACACGCCGGAGCAATCATCTCTAGCGGAAAAGGGACCGCAGAGGATAAGATAAAAGCATTAAAAAATGCCGGCGTCACGATTGCGGAAACACCTGCGGAAATGGGGCTGGCGATGAAAAAGGCGATCACAAAATGATTTCACTCCCCGGAACTATCCCCATCAGAATTCATCCCATCTTCTGGCTAATGGCCTTTGGAATCGGGTGGCTCAGCAGCCAGGATATGATCCAAGCGTTTCTATGGGTCGTAGTTATCACCGTATCAGTCTTAGTGCACGAGTTTGGACATGCGCTCACAGCTAGAGCTTTCGGACAACGTGTCGCTATTGACCTTATGGGAATGGGGGGGATTACCCACCGACGTGGAGGAAAATTAACTTCAACAAAAGAATTTTTGATCGTTTTAAATGGCCCCATCGCGGGCTTTGCCCTTTTTTTTATTTCATCGCTCCTTATTTCTTCTTATAAAAATACGCTTAATTTTTCTGTGCTTTACATGCTGCAGGTTTCCATGCTAGTTAACCTGTACTGGACACTTCTAAATCTGCTACCTGTGCATCCTTTAGATGGCGGTCAGTTGTTAAGAATTATCATGGAAGCCATTTTTGGCCTAAAGGGAGTTAAATTCGCTCTATTTTTAAGCATGATTATTTCTTCGTTATTGGCGTTGTTTTTTCTTTGGGAACAACAGCTATTCGCCGGCGCTATCTTTTTATTGCTAACCTATGAAGGGTATCGCACATGGCAAAACAGTCTGCAAATGACCGAATTCGACCAGCAAGACGAACTGCAAAACGACCTTAGAGAGGCCGAAAGGGAGCTTCGTTATGGCGACCTTGAAAAGGCTAAAACACGACTCATTGATCTAAGAGAAAAATCTCGAACAGGAATCATCCACCTCGCCGCAACCCAATACCTTGCTGATTTGTATAATGAGCAAGAAAATTACAAAGACGCGTATGAACTGCTTAATCCAATTGAAAGCACTCTAACACCAGATTCGCTCATGCTGCTGCATCAGCTAGCCTATCGAAGAGGTGACCTGAAAAGAACCGTCGAATTAGGTAATAAATTATTTCAGCTAGATCCCAATTGCGATGTCGCCATCATCAATGCCTATGCACATGCTCTTCTTGGAGAAATCAAGCAAGCCGTAGGTTGGATCCAATGCGCCGAACGGGAAGGACTTCCAAATTTGCAAGAGGTTTTGAAGAAGCCCGAATTCGATAAGATTCGAAGTTCAGAAGCGTTTAGAGCTCTTTAGGAGTGATTCCGCGCTAGAGCTTGCGCCCGTCTTTACGAGGTTGAGTTGTTACGGAGCTTGCGGCAAAGAAAGGTTTTGGCCTCTCTAAATCTTTTTTTCCTGATACCAGTAGCGCAGGGCAAAAGGAGCACATAACGTCGTCACTGCAATCACTAAGATGACAACGGCGTAGACAGTGTTATCGAAAACATTTGACTGCTTACCCACTTCAGCAAAAATCAAGCCTACCTCGCCGCGGGGGATCATCGAAATCCCTACAGCAATTTTAACGAAGCGGCTCTCGTTAAAAAGAGCAAGCCCCGACAATAGTTTTCCTAGGACTGCAACAGCCAGTAAAGAGCCTGTCATCGCCCAGAGTGAAAAAGAATCCCATTCAACCATTCTTAAATTCAATGAAAGGCCAATGGCAACGAAAAATATGGGAGTGAATAAATGCACGATCGGTTTCATTTGGCTTTCGACCCGATGAGCAAATGTATCGGATGCATCAGCACTGTGTAGGAACGCGCCGAAAGGGAGAAAAAACTGTCTAGAGAGCGCTAAACCGGCGGCAAAACCACCTAAGAGCTCGGGAGCCCCCAGTTGATGCGCCCCCCAAGCAAAAATTAAAATTAACGACACGATCATCGTAGGGACCAGTCCGGGATTGTCGTTTTTTAACCCCCACTGCTTAATAATATAGGAAGCAACCTTAGCCACAACAGGCGCCAGAACGAAAAATAGCACAATGAAAATCAGCACCCTGCCCGCGTTCATCCACTCGATGGTTCCGCTATTTGTAAATTCGAATAGCAATGACAGCAAAACAATCCCGATAATATCATCAATCACAGCAGCGCCTAGAATGATTTGCGCTTCAGGACTCGACTGCTTTTGCAAATCAGCTAATACACGCAAAGTGATTCCGATACTAGTAGCTGTTAAAGTACTGGCGATGAATAAACTGGGGAGTACGTCGAAGCCAAATCCATAAATGCTCAGGGTGTATCCAAAGATGAATGGAGCGATCACACCCACCATCGCAACAGATAAAGCCTTCCAGCCGGAGCTGACCAATTTGCTGACATCTGTTTCTATCCCTACCTCGAAAAGAAGTAAAATAATCCCTATCTGCGCAAGAAGTTGAATAGCTTCAGAAGGTTGTACCAGATTGAATAGGCTGGGACCTAAGATCACACCCGCGATTAATTCGCCGATCACCGAAGGAGCGCCAAAACGAGAGGCAAGATCCCCAAAGATTCTAGCAAAAAATAAAATAAGGACGAGTTGTAAAAGAAAAGTTTGAATATCCATACGACCCCTTTTATCACTTAAACGAAAAAGAGATCAATAATTTTAATTGAGGAATCACCTCTTTGAGGCTGTGAAAAAAATAGAGATCCAGTTTGCTTTCGCCGATCTTTCCTCACTAATCTCCGCAAAAATGCGGAGATTAGTTGGAATTTTCTCCGCAAACCGGATCTCTATTTTTTCACAGGCTCAAAGGGACGGCAGCCCTGCAGAATAATTTTGAATGAATTGAAAGAGTGTGTATAAACAATTTTTTAATATCTATTCCCGGGGGGGATCATGCCTAAAAAAGAAAATGTAAAACCAAAAATCGGTATCGTGGGTTGTGGTGTCATCGGAGCTAGTTGGGCGGCTTATTTTTTAGCTCGCGGTTTTGATGTCTCTGCCACGGATCCGGCGAAAGGTGCTGAAAGTGCGTTGCGCGCGCACATTCAGTCTTTTTGGCCGATACTTGAGCAGATTGGCTTATCCAAAGGCGCCTCTCAAGATAGATTAACTTTCAATGAAGACCTCGCAAAAGCCCTCTCAGGTTGTGGATTCGTTCAAGAAAATGGTCCGGAACGGATTGATATCAAGCGCAACCTGATCGCTCAGATTGATTCAGCAGTCGAAAAAGATGTCATCATCGCATCAAGCTCCTCCGGTATTATGATCAGCGATGTCCAAGATGCCGCTCGCCACCCCGAACGCGTATTGCTAGGACACCCATTCAACCCACCTCACCTCATACCCTTAGTTGAAGTTGCCGGAGGCAAGCTCGCCTCCCCCGAAGCGATCGAAAAAACTTTAGCTTTTTACACTTCAATAGGAAAAAAACCGATTCTATTGCGCCGCGAAATGAAGGGACACATCGCGAATAGACTCCAGGCTGCTTTATTCCGGGAAGCGATCTATTTGATCGAACAGGGAGTGGCTTCCGTTGCGGATATTGACGCCGCTATCGCTCATGGTCCTGGACTTCGCTGGGCCCTTCTGGGACCTGTTGTCAATATGCACCTTTCCGGGGGGGCGGGAGGGCTTACCCACGCCCTAGACCACCTAGGACCCGCTCTGGAAATTTGGTGGAAGGACCTGGGTCGTGTCGAAGAGATTACCCCCGCCATAAAAAAACAGATGGTTGAAGGTTTGAATGAAGAATTAGAATCCATTTCCCCGGAAAAAATGATTCAACAACGTGATGAAATACTTGTTTCCCTATTAAACATGAAGTCCGCTGCAGACCAACTTCTCTAATACCCAAAGCTCTTGAGGGAACCTTGAACAAAACAGAACAAAAAATACAAAAATTTCTTGCTAGTCCAATTAAGGACGACCAAACGGTTAATCCGGCAAAAGAGCTTGAGGATGTCCTGAAATCCGTAGGGCTTAATACAGCCTCCGCCGGTGGCGCAATCACCTTCCTCGGAAAAGATCCCATCATTAAAAGCCCGTTAGCTCTTGCCTCTATGGCGGCAGTGAGTTTAATGGCAAAGGCGGTCGCCGTGACTGATTTTTGGAGGTTTAGAGGAGGCCAGGGACAAGATTTATCCGTAAACCTAGGTCAGGTGCTTCATCGACTCTGTCCCTTTTACGACCACAAGTGGGAATTATTGAATAGCTACCCTTTAGGAACTCCCTCCGACCCAACGAATCCTTTTAATCCTTTGTATATGTATAAGACACGCGATGATCGTTCGATTCAATTGATGAATATTTATCCACGCACCAAAACATCTGCCTTAGCCTTTTTAGGGTGTAATGACGATCCGCGCGCCATTGGTGAGGTCGTACGCAAGTGGAACGCCTTCGAGCTGGAGGAAGCTGCCAACAGAGCTGGCCTTCAAGCGACCGTTATTCGCACCGCGGAAGAATTTTTAGCTTTAGAACAGTATCAGAGTGTGAAAGATCAACCATTGATAGAAATTGAAAAAATCGGGGAGAGTCCGGACGAGTCTTTTAAAAAAAATCCAACAACTCCACTCGATGGCATACGCGCGCTCGGATTAGGCCACGTCATTGCCGGATCCGGATTGGGGCGTGCATTAGCCTATCACGGAGCCGGTGTGCTCAATATTTGGCGCCCTAATGATTTTGAAATGGATATGGTCTATTACACTTCGAATGTTGGAATGCGTTCCTCCATTTTGGAAATCGCTCAGCCGGAAGGGATAGACAAATTTAAAGGGCTCCTCAAAGATACCGACGTTTTCTTTTCCAATCGTCGTCCGGGATATCTTCAGAAATTCGGATTGACAGCTCAGGATGTCGCTGCATTAAGGCCGGGCATTGTCCATGTTGAGATGTCTCTCTATGGTCACATAGGTCCTTGGGCGAATCGGATTGGCTTCGACCAGAATGCCGGGGGAGTCTCGGGGGTGTTTGCTCTAGAAGGAACTCTCGATAATCCAAAATTGACCGATATATTTGTGGTAAACGATTACGCAATGGCATGGCTGGCAACGGTTGGAGTGATGTGCGCCCTTAAACGACGCGCTGTCGAGGGGGGAAGCTACCGCGTTCGACTTTCATTGGCTCGACTTTCTGTATGGCTTCTGCAAATGGGTATTTTTGATAAATCTTACGCGCACACTATCGCAGGAACCTCCGGTGAACACGCTTATCTGCCTCCGGAATTGTTTACCGCAGAGACACCCTGTGGAACATACCAAGGGGTCACCGATCAGGTGACCATGCCTGTCACCCCCGGGTTTTATCGCGTCCCTCTTGTGCCACGTGGGGCCAGTCACCCCGAATGGTTGTCCCGCTAAAAATTTATTACGACGAGTATCACTATGAGTACTATTGAAGATAATGACGGCCGCCTGTTTGTTCTAATGGCTAGACCCCCACGCATTTTTTCTATGAAGCCCGATGGCACAGACATTAGAAATATTGTGGAGAATTGCGGGGCCACGCCCGATGGAATCGCCCTTGATGAGGCACGCGGGCATCTTTATTGGACAAACATGGGAAATGATTTTAATGCCAATGATGGTTATATCGAACGGATCGATCTAGACGGGAAAAACCGAAAAGTCATTGTACCCATCGGGTCAACCTTTACCCCAAAGCAGCTTCAGTTAGACCTCGATAACAATCTTATGTATTGGGCTGATCGTGAAGGAATGCGCCTGATGAGAGCGAGTATGGATGGAAGCGACGTAACGGTCCTATTGCAGACAGGTTCAACGGATGCTGATAGGATGGACGAAACGCGCCATTGTGTTGGCATTGCCCTCGATAGCGCTCATCATTTTCTATATTGGACACAAAAAGGACCGGAAGACGCTAATCAAGGGCGCATTTTTCGCGCAGGAATAACTCTTCCCACCGGCGCAGATCCAAGCAATCGTCCAGACATCGAAACTGTAATGGAGGGCTTACCCGAGCCTATCGATCTCGAAATTGATCACAAATTAGGAGTTCTCTATTGGACCGATCGCGGAAGTCCGCCAAGGGGTAACACCTTGAATCGAGCAAAATTAGGTCCTAAAGGGTGTTCAGATCATGAAATCCTCTTCGGGGGACTAGAAGAGGGAATAGGTCTTGCTCTTGATTTGAAAAACAAAAGAGTTTTTACAAGTGATTTGGGAGGAAAGATTCGGTTGTTCCATCTGGAGCAGAAAGGGGAGCCAAAGGTTATTTTTTCAGGCGGCCCGCTCACAGGAATTGCTTACGCCGGACATTAAAATGCGAGAACCGAGACTCGAGATTTTGTAGACAACAATGAATTGAATGGATACCGTAATCGAAAAAAAATGGAGGCCTCTATGACAATATCCTTATCTACTCCCGCAGAAACATGGTTTGCATCTGCACTAACCGTGACCTTCTACTCAAATGATCAAGGTGCTGCCGTGAATCATACGCATCTTTCCGCTGCAGATGTTCCATTCCTTAAAACAATTGCTGATTGCCAAAACGCTATGAAAACGGTGCTTGATTGTCGTAATAGTATCAACGGCTTCACAGCAAATATCATTGATCTTGATAACGGCAATGGGGGTTTCCTCGATTATACGGGGACATCAGTCCACCACAATAGTATTCCAAAAAATGAAAAGCAAGCCCTAGACATAGCTTCTTCGAGTGACACGCAAGTGATTCACCTGATTGCTGACAGAATCAATACATTGACAATGTTAGAAGCATTTTCTTCAATGAAGATGACTGAAACTGTTGGCTACCCGACAAGGCAACCGGAAAGCATGTTTGACTCAGTGAGGAAATATTTTTGCTGTAGTTAAGACGGCGCTAAGTCAGGAGGGCTGAAATGTTTCAGCCCTCCTGGCTTAGCACAGCCTTGGGTAGTTATGACCTTTATTCTCTCACAATTCGTGGGTTGTTGTATGTGCACTTTCCTGAATCAGATTAAATACTTCCCCGTGCGGGAATTGGGGTTTTTGGCAATCTGCTCGGGAGTCCCTGTGCAGACGATCTCTCCTCCAAGTTCCCCAGCTTCCGGCCCTAGATCAATCACGTAATCGGCATTCTTAATCATGTCGGTATTGTGTTCGATAATCACCATGGTGTTTCCTTTGTCGACTAGGTGATGAAGTACTTTCAAGAGTTTAGCGATGTCGTCGCTATGGAGTCCGGTCGTGGGTTCATCTAACAAATAAAGTGTTTTGCCCGTGGCTCGCTTGGCGAGTTCGCGGCTCAACTTAATTCTTTGCGCCTCTCCTCCACTCAAAGACTGCATTTCCTGACCAAGTTTTAGGTATCCCAGACCCACCGCGATGAGGGTGTCAAGGATTCGGATAATCCGAGGGTGGTTTTCAAAGGCGAGCCGTGCTTCATCGACGGTGCATTCCAGGTATTGTCCCAGATTTTTCCCTTTATAGGTGATCCCTAAGGTTACAGGATTCAGGCGCAACCCTTTACACTCTTCGCAGATCACGCGAATGGGAGGCAGGAAGTGCATTTCTATCTTTTTGTAACCCATACCCCAGCAATGTGTGCACATTCCTCTTCTGTGGTTTGCGCTAAAATGCTTTGGTTGAAGTCCTTTTGCTCTTGCTTCCGGCAGGGATGCAAAAAATGTACGAATCCTTTCTAACACTTCCGTATAGGTGCTGACATCGGATCGTGCTGTAGAGCCGATCGGTTTTTGATCAATGCAGATCACTTTATCAATCCCGTCGATTCCTTTGACAGTTCCAACCGGGAGTGTCACAATATTATTCTCGTATAATCCCTTTGTCACAGCAGGAAGCAGAATCTGGTGGATTAAGGTCGACTTCCCTGATCCGGAAACTCCAGTCACGCAAGTGAGCGCTTGGAAGGGGATCTTGCATGAAATATTTTTAAGGTTATGCGCCGTGGCCTTGGTGATTTCGAGTTCCCCATTTTTTATGGAGCGTCGTTTTTTTGGGATCGGAATGGAAAGTTTTCCCGATAGATATTGACCTGTGAGCGAGTTTTTGTCTTTTAAGATCTGTTTGTAGGTTCCTTGGGCCATGATATGGCCTCCATGCTGCCCCGAATGCGGACCAAAATCGACAATTCTGTCGGCTGTTGCGACAGTCAGGGGATCGTGTTCCACCATGAGCATTGTATTTCCAAGGTCGCGAAGTTGCTTCAGCGCCCTATTTAAACGGTCATTATCGCGGGGGTGCAACCCTATGGTCGGTTCGTCTAACACATACATCACCCCGGTAAGTCCGCTACCTAGCTGTCGAGCTAATCGGATTCGCTGGGATTCTCCACCACTTAACGTGGGGGCTTTTCGATCCAACGCAAGATAGGAAAGACCCACCCCGTTCAGGAACTTTAGGCGGCTTTGCAGTTGTTTGATCACCTCTTCCCGGAGTTT
>CAZENM010000016.1:0-25651 GCA_964513575.1 uncultured bacterium
TCTATACACCCAATTTATCGCTTTACAACGGGAAATTTCTGATGTCTACGAGGAAACAGATTTGTATCAACAAGTTGTGAATGAGTTGGAAACAAGAAGTTCCCTCAGTGACGCGACTGACTCATTAATAAAACCCGGTGTTGCTAAGGAAGACGATGTAAATTCGCCGCAACCAAGAGTAGTTCCAGAGAAGTTAAAAGCGCTTCTGTCGGCTTTTGATCCGGAACGGATGGAGCAGTATAAAAATGTCGTTGCAAAAATCCAACAACATGTAGGATACCTTGACATTATCGTGCGAGCCAATCCGAAAGAAACTGCTAAGTTAGCGAAGAAGTTAAAGGATGCTGACATTCAACAACAAGTTGTCCGCGGGCTCAAGAGCGCAGGACGATCACCTAATGATTTTATGATTATGCCTATTCAAAGGCTGCCCCGGATTTTGATATTTTTCAACGACCTCAACAAAGAGTTAGGTTTGGATAATGTCCCTGAAGATAATTTAGGAAAGATTTTCTTGCAGCAAGCAGTTCAGTCGATTAAAGATACATGCAGTCGTCTTAACCAGATGTTCGCTTGACCATTTTAAGTCTTTTCTTGCATTCTGTAGAAAAAATCTGGAGATGCAAGAATGACCACGCAATGCGCCCTCTGTGATTTAGAGATGGGCGCGCCTGTCGTTGTCATGGATGCCCTGTCTTTCTGTTGTCACGGCTGTAAGGCCGTGTACACAATTCTTTTATCTAAGAAAACATTGGAAAACCCCCGAGACAATCCTATTTTCCAACACGCTTTGCGCGCGGGTATCATCTCCAATCCACTCCTCCTTGATCAGCTCCGAAAAAGCCCCCCCGCGCCAATAAGGTCATCTGATATTCAAAGATGGCATTTTGAGATCTCTGAAATGTGGTGTCCCACCTGTGCGGAGTTGATATCCTGGGTTGTTCTGCGTGAAAAGGGGGTCTTAAACTGTGTTGTCGATTATGCCACTGATATAGCATCGATCGAATTTGATTCTATGGTCACTTCTAAAGATACCCTAAAATCCGCGATCAACCAGTTGGGGTATCCGGTTCACCCATTAGACGACTCCAGCACAAAACCCGTGCCGTTCGATCTTTATTTACGTCTTACGATCGCGGCCTTTTGCAGTTTAAATGTCATGATGCTGGCCTACCCTTTATACGCGACTTTTTTTGATTCCGAAGAACAGGGCGCGGGAACTTTATTTGCTTGGATTTCACTCTATGTTTCCATTCCTGTATTAGCTTACAGCGCCTTGCCGATTTTTCAGAAATGTTGGAATAGCATTCGCGTGGGACTTCTTGGAATGGAAGCCCTCGTTACCACAGGAATAGTAGCCGCAACAGCCCTTTCGATCGCTGAACTTTGGCTTGGTTCTAATCGAGTCTACTTTGATTCTATGACGGTTATCGTCGTTTTCGTCCTTCTTGGTAAAGTGCTTGAAGCGCGCGCTAAATTCTCGGCAAAAGAAGCTTTTCTAAAGCTTACCCGCTCATTGCCGCGCAGAGGACGCAAACAAATAAATCCCGAACAATACCAATTTGTCCCCATCAAAGAAATTGTTGTGGGAGACACGCTTGTAGCATTTTCCGGAGAAAAAATCGTCTTAGACGGATTTGTCCAAAAAGGTGTTGGCGTATGCGATGAATCAGTGATGACCGGGGAGGCGAAGCCGGTCACTAAATCTGTCGGAGACTTTGTTGTTGCGGGCACGGTTCTGCAGCAGGGGGAGCTGCATTACTTGGTGAACACCCCTCCGGAGTTGTCGCTCCTATCCCGAATTGTCGATATGACACACTCAGAGATTGGAAAAAAACAAGCTTACATTCGGCCGGCGGATAGGATTGTACAGTGGTTTATCCCCCTCGTGTTTGCCATTGCTTTTGTGACAGGCGCGGTTTGTTTCTTGTGGGAAATTGATGACGGACATGGAGTGATTAACACCGCCATCCTAAGAGCTACAGCGGTCTTATTGATTTCTTGCCCTTGCGCGATAGGGATCGCGGCGCCAATTGCTGAGGGACATCTGATCACCGCATTGGCGCGCGAGGGAGTCATTGTCCGAAATCGCGGCATTTTGTCGATTTTAGGGACTGAAGACACTTACATCTTCGATAAAACAGGTACAGTCACGATCGGTAAATTCCAAGTGCTTCGCGGGGCGGCAGAGTTAACGCCGGAACAGCAATCAATTTTGAAAACAATCACCACCCATAGCAATCATCTAGCTTCCCGAGCTATCAACGAATCACTTCAAGCCACGCCAGTACCGGGAATGGAGCTCATAGAAGTTATCTCAAAAGGAATGATCGGGTATTATGAAAACCGTCGCTATCTTTTAGGCTCTCGAGCTTTCCTGCTGGAGCACTCCATTCAACTCCCTGATGCCCCTGAGTCAGGAGCTTGCTACTTTGCTTGTGAAAACGAGCTTATCTCTTCGATTATTCTGGGGGATGTCATTCGTGAAGAAATTTATGACGCTTTGAAAAGTTTGAAAGATGTAAAGAAAGTCCTGTTATCGGGAGATCAGGAAACGACAGTCCAGGAAGTCGCAAAAGCGTGCGCGTTCGATTCTTTCGCGTGGGAGCGTTCTCCCGATCAGAAAATGGAATTCGTCCAAAATATGATCTGCAAAGGTCACATCGTTGCCATGGTTGGAGATGGGATCAATGATGCGCCGGCCCTTACGGCTGCGCATGTAGGGATCTCTGTGGTGTCAGCCTCCGACATTTCCATTCAAGTGTCAGACATCCTTCTCACGACTCCAAAGCTTTCAATTATCCCTAAAATGAGAGCCCTAGCAAAATTTGCTAGGGCAGTCGTCAATCAGAATTTGTTTTGGGCTTTTTTCTATAACGTTGCGGGGATAGGCTTGGCGGTAAGCGGGTGGTTGTCCCCGCTTTATGCCGCAGCGGCAATGGTGATTAGCAGCCTTATGGTCATGCTAAATGCTCGCAGGATTCTGTAAATAGGATTTTATCCCAAGAAATAGTGAAGGACACTAGCCGCGAAAGTTACAGCTACCGGTGTCTTAACATATTTAAAGCCCCACAATTTATAAGCGATATTCGCAACACTCAATACGATCAGCGCGGGATAACAGACCTGTAAAATCGGGGCTAATATCTTTACAATGCCGGAGAAGTTTAACGTCGAAATGAAAAACGTCACGATTAAACTTCCAATAAGCGCAGGGGTATATGCCACATGTTTGTTCGAAACTTCATGGTGAATAAATTCAGCAAAAACAGATGCCAGAGCGATAGCAGTGGTTAAGCAAGCCAAAGCTACTGCCAAACAGGCCACAATCCCGGCATAAGGTCCCAGGAGCAAGTGACTGATATTCCCGATCAATTGGTCTGTTGGGGTGTTGATTAAAGGTTCACCATGGATGGAGGATACAAAACTGAAACCTACATAGATAATTCCCAGTAGAAATGCCCCGATACAGCTGGCTTTTAGCGTTTGCTTGATGAGCAGCTGATAATTTTGGTGTTCTGAAGAATCCACCCCTTTCTTTAGGCAAACAAGAACCACCGAAGAAAAGAAGAAAGCTCCGAGCAGATCCATTGTTTGATATCCTTCACTCAATCCATGCATAAAAGCTTCAAACGAGGGGAGTTGCGAAACAGGAGCTGTCGCTGGAGTGACAAGGCCCAATACAATAATAAGACCTAAAGCCGCCAAAAGAAATGGCGTTAAAACATACCCGAGTAAGTCAATAATTTTACTCCGCTTCCATGTAAATACAAATATCAGCAGGCACGACACCAAACAGAATAGCGGAAGAGATAGCGAAGGCATGTAAACGTTCATGACGGCATAAGAGAGGGCGATGCAACGGGGAATGGCGCCAAGTGGTCCAATAAGAGCCATAATGATGCTCGCGACAAAAAAACCGGGGATTTTGCCTATGCGATTAAAAAAAGCTTTAGAATCACCATCGAAAAGTGTCATCGCAATCAGACCGATAAAAGGCACCCCTACCGCTGTAATCAAAAAACCCAGAATAGCAATAGAAATTTGATCTTGCGAGTATTGACCTAAAGCCAAGGGGAATACAACATTACCTGCTCCGAAGAACATGGAAAACATCGCTAAACCTGTAGCTAGCGTAGTGGATTGTGGTGCTTTAGAGCTCATAAAACCTCGTTTAAACGATAATGAAATTGATATATTTCAACTAGGATATTACCTGAGTATTTAAAAATCAAGATTTTTGGAAATGCAAAAAGTAATTTGAAATGCCGCTTCTGATATCACTCGCTTTAAAAGCAAATACTTTTAGTAAGGAGTATAAGGAATCACCTCTTTAGCCAGTTCCTTTCTTTGTCCACCATTTATCAATGGAACAGCCGCCCTTTCCGTCGATCCCCCTTGACTTTCTAGGGGATTTACCGTTATTCTACGCTGAAAAGGAAATGTTATGAAAAAGAATATAACAGTTTGCCCCTCAATTTTGGCTTGTGATTTTGCCCACCTCGCTAAAGAAGTGCAAAAAATCGAAGATTCCGGGGCCGATAGAATCCATATCGACATCATGGATGGACATTTTGTCCCTAATCTTTCTATGGGACCTCAAATTGTCGCCGCGATTAATCGTTCGACAAAGATGTTCTTAGACGTTCATTTAATGATGTATAATCCCTATGATTACGTAGAAAGATTCGTTGAGGCCGGCGCGGATTCTATTTCTTTTCACTTTGAAGCTACCGAAGATGTCGCCGAGACATTAGATTACATTCGAAAATGCGGTGTTAAGGTTGGCTTAGCCTTTTGTCCAGAAACTAGTCTGTCGTTGATCCCAAAATACTTGGATAAATGCGATAAAGTCCTTCTAATGACCGTTAACCCAGGGTTTGGGGGGCAGAGTTTTATGCCGGAAGTGCTGGATAAAATCCGCTTTACCAGAGATGTTGTCGACCGACTCAACATTCGAGAAGGGGGAGTCACTGCTTACGAAGGAAAAATATTACCTGAATTCGAAATTCAAGTAGACGGTGGAATTAACTACGAAACAGCAAAGTTATGCGTGGAAGCGGGAGCGAATAATCTGGTTTCCGGATCGTTTTTATTTTCTCAGCCGGACATGAAAGAAGCGATTGAAAAATTCAGAAACGTATAAATTTTGACAAAACTATTATTTTTTATTACAATGCCCGTATAAATCACGAGGGAACCCAATGGTAGCAAGCAGCAATCTTACACCCGGCATGACCGTTTCAATTAGCGGAAAATTGTATCGCGTTGAATCGAGTGTCAAAGTCACCGTCCCCAAAGGAACCCCTTTTGTCAAAACAAAGCTTAAAGACCTATCCTCGAACGCCACTGTCGAAAAAAACTTTAAGCTCGACCAACAAATTAAAGACGTTTCTCTGATCGAAAGAAAGTTAGAGTTTCTCTATCCTGAAGATAGTGGATACCTCTTTTTAGACATCGTAAACCTAGAGCAGGTGGTCATTCCCGAAGAAACCATCGGGAACAAAACAAACTTCCTGAAAGAAGGGGTAGAGGTGAAAGCATCTTTTTATGGCGATTCCATCTTTGCCGTAGAACTCCCACAATACTTGGAACTTATGATCTCCAAAATCGAAGGGGAAAACGGCTCCACTCGCCTCGCCGTGCTGGAAACTGGCGCTAAAGTAGAAGTTCCCCAGTTTGTTGAAGCGGGCGACATCGTTAAAATAGATACAACTACAGAAGAATATATCCAAAGAGTTTAGATAAAAGGGGAGCAATCGATGGAGCTAAAACAAATAAAAGAACTCATGACAGCGATGGAACGCACGGGAACCACTGAGCTTGGAATTAAAAAAGAAGGATTCGAGCTGCAACTCAAAAGATCAGACCCTTCAGATGTACGCCTTGTTCAAACCTCCTTAGATTATGACCAAGATCACGCAGGGCGGATAGAGACAGCATTCCAACGAAGACACGCGGCAATCACTTTGGCCGGAAAAGAAACTCAAAGCCTAGCCGGACATCATGAACACGAGGTTGTCGACACAACTTCGCTTTTTGTGACATCCCCAATGGTTGGAACGTTTTATGGTTCTCCATCACCTGAAGAACCACCTTTTGTGAAGGTCGGCGATCGTATCGAAAAAAATACGGTGGTTTGCATCGTAGAAGCGATGAAAGTGATGAACGAGGTGAAGAGCGGAATTGCAGGCATTATCGCCGAAATCCAAGTTGAAAGCGCTCATCCCGTCGAATTTGGCACAAAATTATTCAGAATAACCCCACAGTAGTTACATGAAAAAAATCCTAGTCGCAAATCGCGGAGAAATAGCCGTACGCGTGATCCGTGCCGCTCATGAACTTGGGCTGCAAACGGTAGCGGTTTATTCACAAGCAGACAGCGAAGCCCTTCATGTTTTACATGCCGACGAAGCCATCTGCATAGGGGAAGCCCCTTCCTATAAATCGTACCTAAAGATTCCTAATATTCTTTCCGCGTGCGAAATTACCGGAGCCGACGCAATCCATCCGGGCTATGGATTTCTTAGCGAAAACGCTAACTTTGCCTCCATTTGCGAAAGCTGCGGACTGAATTTTATTGGACCCTCACCGGAATCGATTGCAAAGCTCGGAGATAAAGCTGAAGCCAAAGCCACTGCTAAGCGGGCCGGCTGCCCGGTCATTCCCGGGAATGAAGGGGTCATCACGAATCCTGATGAAGCGATAGAAGTGGCTAATTCCCTGGGATATCCCGTTTTCATCAAAGCTGTTGCCGGGGGAGGAGGAAAGGGAATTCGGATTGCCCAAAATAAAGAAGAATTTCTGAAGATGTTCATGGCTGCCCGTACTGAAGCAGAGGTGAGTTTTGGAAATCCCAACGTCTATCTCGAAAAGATGATACAAAATCCGCGACACATTGAAGTACAAGTGTTGGGAGATAAGCATGGAAATTATGTTTACCTTGGGGAAAGAGACTGTACCATTCAACGCCGTAGGCAAAAACTTATCGAAGAAGCCCCAAGCCCAGTTCTGTCACCCCAGCTCAGGCAGAAAATTGGACAATGTGCTGTCAATGTCGTCAAAGAAGCCGGATACTATTCTGCAGGCACCGTGGAGTTCCTTCTCGACAAACACCATAACTTTTACTTTATGGAAGTGAACACAAGAATTCAAGTTGAGCACACTGTGACCGAAGAATTAACCGGGATTGACTTGGTTAAGGAACAGATCCGTATCGCTCAAGGGGAAAAACTTTCTATACAACAAAAAGACATTACCTTCAAAGGGCATGTCATCCAGTTTCGTATCAACGCAGAAAATCCAGCAAACAATTTTTCACCATCACCTGGTCGCTTGGAGTATTATCTTCCTCCCGGAGGTCCTCACGTTCGCGTAGACAGCGCTTGTTACTCCGGCTATACGATTCCACCTAATTATGATTCCATGATAGGGAAGCTCATTGTAAAGGGGAAAAACAGGGAAGAAGCCATCGCCATCGGTAAGCGCGCTTTACGAGAATTTTTCATCGGAGGCGTTTCCACAACGATTCCATTTCATTTGTATATGTTGGAAGATTCGAATTTTATTAATGTGGAATTCGATTTACTTTACATCGACAAGCTGATCGATGAGGGCTGCAACTTTACTCTGTAGAACACAATTTCAGAGAGGCCCAAAAGGTTTTCAGTATACACATAGAAGGCAGTTTTTATTACAAGATTTGCTTGGGATGGGTCTGTGGTAAAATTGTTCTTTTCTTGTAGCCTACAGACTCTTCCATCGCTTTCCACACTCAGATTGCTAAAAGTTTTTTTCTGCTTTGTCCCCTTGAAAGTGCCTTTCAATCCCGTTCGCAACCACATCCGGGTCATCGGTGATTTGGATCAAATCCAAGTCTGCCGGGGATAAAAATCCATTTTCCACAGCTGTAGCTTTAATCCAGTCAATTAACCCTGACCAGTATTTTTCACCCATCAGGTAAATTGGAAACGGGTGGATTTTTTTTGTTTGAATCAGTGTGAGTGCCTCAAAAAGTTCATCGCAAGTCCCAAATCCACCCGGCAGGAACACATAGCCTTGGGCATAGCGGATAAACATAACTTTCCGGATAAAGAAGTAACGGAAGAAAAGATTGTATTTAGGATCGATGTATTGATTTGAATCGGCTTCAAAGGGAAGTTCTACGCTTAATCCACAAGAGGCTCCTTCAGCCATCTGCGCCCCTTTATTCCCGGCTTCCATAATTCCGGGGCCTCCACCCGTGATAATAGCAAATCCCTTATGTGAAATTTTTTTTGCGACCTCTACAGCCAATTCATAATAGGGATGCCCTTCCTTAACACGTGCCGATCCAAAGATAGACACTGAGGGTCCCAGGTTAGTCATCGTTTCGAATCCATCCACAAACTCTGATATAATGCGAAATACGCGCCATGAATCGGTCGTGGTGAGTTTTGATTGGGGGCCAAGTTCGAAGTCTGCCATGGGTGTCCTTTTTCGTTGACTACTAGTTTAGATACCACACACCGACAATAACATTAATTTTTTTTTTAGCAAACTGTGACGGCAAAACGAGATTGTTAGGGCGTGTCTTTCAGGAGGGTGTCAGCAAGTCTATGCTGAGCGTTTCCATTGTATGTTCCAATCCCGCGACCTTTCTTCTTTGTAGAGGAGTACCAAAAAGCCTTTCGGGTTCTTGTTGAAAGATTGTTAATTTTTCGTGATTGATATATTCTCCAGACCCATATTCAGGTTGGAATTCTGTGGTTAGGGATAGGGGATTTCTAACGTTGTGGGGGCATACATCTTGGCAGATATCGCACCCAAAGATGTACCCCGGGTTTTTTTCTTGAATGTAAACGGGGATGGGTTCTTTGGATTCAATAAGATGATAGGATAAACACTTTTTCCCATCCAGGATATATGGGGATGTGATTGCGCTTGTGGGGCAGGCATCGATACATTTTGTGCAGCTTCCGCAACGGGCTAGGCGCGGCTCGTGTTTTTCTCCTTCAATGGGAAGCGAGGTGAGCACTCCAGAGAGCAAAGTAAACGTTCCAAACCGTCGGTGAATCAGAAGGGTGTTTTTTCCGAACCATCCTAAACCGGCTTGCACGGCTAATGCCTTTTCCAGGATTGGGGACGAGTCGCTAAAAGGTTTTGCGATATTCGTTTGCAGGCTTTTATGTTCTAGCCAAAGGATTAACTTTTTTAGTCTTTGTCTGTGGAGGTGATGATAATCTTTGCCGCGGGCATAGCTGGCGACGATTCCCGCGTCCTTGCGAAACGGCACGCGCGGTTGTTTATAGTTCGTGATCAGAACAATGGC
This sequence comes from uncultured bacterium, assembly GCA_964513575.1. Lineage (GTDB taxonomy): Bacteria > Chlamydiota > Chlamydiia > Chlamydiales > Parachlamydiaceae > CAMFKA01. Next base: position 9,311 of record CAZENM010000016.1, read on the forward strand.
TGTTTTAGCTTCAGGAAAAAGAAGTTTGGGATCCTGTCGTACAAGGTTTTCCATATAGCTAAGATTGCCGTGGTTATTTTGATCTAACCAATTTCGCAGACTTTCGAGATTTTCAGAGGTGATGGTTGGGCTTGTTACCCCAACATCATCCCAACCGAGTTCAAGGGCGGTCGCTTTAAGCTCGTCGAACGTGATCACTTCACGCTGTGCCCCCACCCAGGAATTTAGCCACGAGTGTTTGAATACGGGTCTTTTTCTTGTTATCGCCATTCGACAAGTTGCCGTTAGCGACTTCATGAAGGTTCTCGATCGCTACGAACGCCGAGGGGTCTTCACGCTGGACAAGTTCTTTGAGCTCAGCGAGCTGTAGTCTTTCTGCGATAACATAAAGAATCTCTCTTTCATCTCCTGAGTAGCCCCCTCTTCCGTACATAATGGTGAGTCCTAACCCAAGTTCGTGGATGATTGCTTCCGCAATCGCTTTTGATTTTTGCGAAATGATCAAGACTGATTTTGTTTCATCCAGTCCTATGATCACGGTATCCATCACTTTAATCACGACGATATAGGTGATTAAGGAAAGCAGCGCAGGATGCCAGTCCTGAAAAACGATTCCGGCTGCGCCAAAGACGAATATATTGCAGAATAGTACCACCTGACCGACTGTAAACCCTGTTTTTCTATTAAGAATAATTCCTAAAATTTCAGTTCCGTCTGTGCATCCCCCATACCGAATGATCGTTCCAAAACCGATTCCTAACAACGAACCTCCGACGACAACGATTTCTAGGGTTTCTCCCTTAAATTCCCATGGCATGAAATTGTGGATGAACGCTAAAGACCCCGCAAACACTAGAATCGCATAAAGCATATGTATCACAAACGTCTTCCCAATAGAGCGATAGGCCAGATAGATGAAAGGGATGTTTAAAATTACCGAAAATAACGTTAGATATTGTGGCCCAAAAATGTTTGCCAGGATCATTGCGATACCGATGACCCCCCCGTCAATAAGCTTATTGGGGAGTAAGAAAATCTCGATGGCAAAAGCGGCTAAAAACGCCCCTAAGGATATCCAGAAATAGATGATTAGCTGCATTAAAATGCTTTTTTTGTGTGTGTGGCTTGCGTGCATGATGTATAAGGTTGTTTGTGGTTAAAATCCGAAGTATACCCGAAATAAGGATACATTGAAAGATAAGAAGTGAAGATTTTATCCCTATGTAGTTTAGTGACTTAGAAAAAAAATTAAAAAAGTTGAGCGATTTGCTTGCGATTAAATGCAATAAACTATAATCTTATAGCTTCTTCTGAGGGCGTATAGCTCAGTTGGTAGAGCTCCTGTCTTACACACAGGCGGTCATAGGTTCGAGTCCTGTTGCGCCCATTAGTTAGGCTCCTTGCGGGAGTAGTTCAATTGGTTAGAGCACCAGCCTGTCACGCTGGAAGTTGCGGGTTCGAGACCCGTCTCCCGCGATTCATGAAATAAGGATATCATTCTTGTTTTGAAAGCGCAAATAGTTGCGTTATAAGTTAGAGGTGTTGCAATAAATCGCAACACCTCTTTTTTTTCCCCTCTGCCAATCCCAAGCTTCCCGAACACTTTAATTTAATTATACCTATTATCTCAAAGAGGTCTTAATTCCTCCAAATGCGAATTGATTATTTAATCCAGGTACACATTGCGCGACCAGCCTAAGTTACCCTTGATTTTAAAATTAAATCTGTGATAGTATAAAACTTTATTTTTTGAAAAAAAACGGAGAGTGTATGTCGATTAATAATAAAGTATTTGATCCTGATGAATTGATAAACGATAGTTTTTTTACTAATGAAGAAAATAAAAGGCAAAACACCGCGCAAACCGAGAATGAGAATGCACCTTTGGATTTTGCAACAGCAGCAATATTGCAAGGAATCGAGCAGGAGGAAGGCTTTTTTCAGGTCTACAACCCAGATGATATCATGTCTAGAATACATGAATTAAAACAACAGAGCGCTGAACACAAAATACAAGCAGCGCAAAAAAAAATCGAAATCCAGCAGTTGAGGTTATTGCGACTATCTGAATGTGAGAAAAAACGACAGCGTGAAGAAGAGGGGGTCGCATTGAGTCCTCAAATGTCTAGCGCGGATTACATGCCCTCTTTTTCACCCACAGAACTGCCAACCGATCTTATCTGTAGCAGCTCTAGTTCTAGCAACCTGACAGAGAGTTTTTCTGATAACCAAATGTTTCTTACTACTCAAACAAGTTCAAGTGCGGCCGTCCCGGAGCTGCAAGGACAAATACCACCTCTGGTAAGAACTGAGCTATTGAGCAAGGAACCACAAATGCTTTCAACAACAAACGAAGCGCTTAATAAACTCTTTGTTCGGAACTTTGAGCAAATGAGTCAAGCTGTAGAAGCAGGCGGTATTTTAGCTCTAATTGGCTTAGGAGACTGCTATCGATACGGAAAGGGCGTAACACAAGATATTAATCAAGCTATTGCGGCCTATAGAAAAGCTTCCAATGCCGGAAGCGCCTTGGGTTACTTTAACCTCGGTTTATTATTGCAGGATGGAAATGGACTAGCGAAAAATTTGGTAAAGGCTGTGGATATATTTAAAATAACGGCGGCCCATGGGCTGCCCCATGCCCTACTCAAGTTAGGCCGCTGTCATGATCTCGGAACTGTTGTCTCGCTGGACTTTGTGAAAGCACAGCAGTATTATGCAAAAGCCATTCCAGCACTAAAGACAGGAGCTGAAAAAGGTCTTCCTGAAGCTCTAATTATGTTAAGCGATTGTTATAGAAACGGAAGGGGAGTCACGCGAAATATAGTTACGGCAGGGGAATTACTCTCTAGAGCAATCGAGACTATTGTTAATACAATCGAGAGCGCAACTCGCGATCCTAAAGAAATTAATAAATATACAACGGAAATAATTAAACAAGTTTATAAAAAAATTATGTAATTGGGATCATGCAAAGAGGCTTATCTAAGCTCACACCATTATCTCTGACTCCCATAGTTCATTACTCTGATGCAGGAAGAAAGGTAAAAGAGGGCGCAGCTTCAAAATTTGCTGCCACATTTCCTGAATACACCTTCCCACCGGATGTAGTGAGTTTTTTCACCGGCGCGCCTTCTTTGAAGTCTAGTTCTGCGAGCGGCACCCAGAAAGTATTTGGGCTGGTCGCCGAATCAAAGAAATACACTCTGTTCTTTTGATCCGAGACTGTACGCCAAAGTGTCGAAGCGATATTTGGTTCGCCAGGTGTCGTAATTCCCAAAGGCACGCTTACACTTCGAATGACTCCCATAACACTCGCTACAGCTTGATTGACGAATTCCTTTCCCGGAACAGCAGAAATGTAATGCGGCTCTAATTGTTTGGGAATGGATCCAATCAGAAAAGAGGCTCGCGCGAAACGATCCGCTGCCCTGCTGGTCCCTGGAAGAAATTTAAGTCCTCCAATTCCTTCCCAATAGGTGTTTAATGCTAGCTGCTTATCATAAAGAGGGGAGTTGGTCATTACCTGAAACTGTTTCCCATGATGAATCACAAGCTTTCCGTCGACATATTCGAAAATTGCCGAATCTCCGCTGGAATCTGAAATCGATAAATGAAGTTGAGATTCCGCTCCATTAGGTAATGGAGGTGCGAGTACTATAAAAGGTTCTTGGCGGAGGGCTTCAACGGCTTCAGCAACGGTAGCAAAGTTATCTAAAGCATATTGTAGCCACAGACTGATAGACAGTAACGATTTCTCTCCGTTAGGTTTGCCATAGTTTGATTCTGCCAAATATAATAGGTTGGCGACGAAGCCCTTTTCATTCATGCCGTCGGTCGAAGCCATATTGTAGCCAGAAACAATCACACTACCATATTTAGAGGTCCATGTAATTGATTTAGGACCCGCGGCTCCATCTCGTTTGATTCCACTGGGAAAAATCCACAAGTCTGAATGCATATCTTCTGACCAGTCCATTGATCTTCCAGTGATCACTACAGCATCGGAACCGACAAATAAAGCTCGCGTACAAGCTTCTGTTGGATGTGTTAAAGCCGACGCAATTCCAAAAGCGGCCACTGCCATTTCGAAGGTTTTTTTGAATACTTTTTTCTTCATAGTGGCATTCCTGCTTGTGGGTTAAATATTTTATTTAACAGAAAATGAAAATATGATCAAAAAAAATTCGCAAGACGCGGTCTTATTAAGGTGAAATTGGGTGTCCGTTATTTCCGAAGTTATTAAAGATCTGCGAAGCAGCGTCTTTGTCTAACACCCACAGGGGTTTATGTCTCGGATTGCCAACTTTTTGGATGGGGAGTTCCTGAGGGTTATAAGGACCTTCTAGAACTTGTTTTAACATAGGGGCCTTGCCTTTCCCTAAAACATAGATGACAACGGATCGAGCTGAATTGATCGCTATATAAGTGAGGGTCATTCTCCAACACGCTTTTTGGGGAATGAAATTGGCCGTAACCCACTCTTGAGTATCGGTAAGGGCGTGAGTTTCTGGGAATAGCGAAGCTGTGTGACCATCATCGCCCATTCCAAGCATTACTAAATCAAATTTACCTTCGGGGAGTTGCTGCTTTAGCATAGTCTGATAAGCGTGCGCGTTTTTGTCGATTTCATCTTCGGCGATCATTCGGTGAATCTGATCGGCGGGGATGGGGAGTTTCCCAAATGCGGCATCCATCGCCATTTTGTAATTGCTTTCCGGGTCATCCGGAGACACGGCACGTTCATCGCCCCAATACAAATGGACCTTACTCCAGTCAAGCATTTCGGGCTTTAATCTTTCGAAAATCGCTTTCGGAGTGCTGCCTCCGGATAGAGCCACGTGATACCCGCCCCGTTTAGCGATCGAATCGGCGCCGGTGCGGATGAAATTTATTACAGCAAAATCGATTGCTTCAGCAATTGTGGGGGCTATCGCGACGTCTGCGCGTTCGCTATAAGAAAAATTTTTCATCATATTTATAATTCCAGGTCGACTTGGCTAAGGTAGTTTAAGACTTCTTTATAGTGAATGGATGGACGTTGAAAGAATAGTTCCTTTAGCACTCCCGTGCCCCGACGTGGATCTGGGACTGTAAGAATGAACGGCATTTCGCATTCATTTTCCGTGGTCATATTTACAACGATTCGACTTGGGTTATTTTGCTGGAGCTTCAGATTGGCGTGGTTGTTTTTAGAGCTGACTTCAACGCAGACCAGCTGTCCCGGAGGAAGATCGGGTTGATGGACAGGGATCAACTTAATGTTAGCTGATTTTTCCCCTCTGGTAAAGACTAGTTGTATTTCATTTTCATTTTTTTTGTTCTCGACAAAATGCCAATCCATCATTGCCGCAATCCATATTGCAAGGTATATGGCTTGTCTTTCTGTGTGATAAAACTTGTCTACTTGGACTGCGTTATAAACGATTTGAATCAAGTCAGCATCCTGAAGGGCGGCAAGTTTTTCTGTCGAATCAAAACACTCAGCGATCGCGTCGCGCCAACCTCCAATCAGCGCCCATGAAACATCCATAAAATCGAGTTTGCTGCGATGCATTTTTTCCAAGACTTTCAGACTGAAAAGTTTCAGGTTGTGGTTACATTCAGAATCGTAGATTAGCCTGACAGCGTATTGTTCTAAAGCGGGAAGCACTTCATGCTCATAGATGGGGTCTTGTCCCCATAACAGATATATAGGAAGGTCGGGAATAAAGTGGGGTAGAATGATATAAGGAACCCGACGTAGAAGCGATGGGGTGACTTCAATATAGATCTGATCACAAAAAACAGCTGAATCTTCGCCCCCCAAAAACCTATCCGATACCGTAACTTTAAGAGAGTCTTCGGTTTCTTCCCGTTTGCAGTTGATGAATATGATTCTGCAAGGGAATTTTATGATAAAGTTTTTGATGACTTCTTTAAGATAATCAGTTCTCCGTTCTTCGTGCGAGTAAATCACAAGATTAAATAAGCTCGCTTTGAGTTGGTTTCCCAACGTCTGAGTACGCCATAATTTTTGAAGTTCCGCTTCGATATTGGGGATATCTATTCCTTTGTCCATTATAGCAATCTCCAATTTCTATTTTCCCGATGCAGAATCCCGTCAGCAGCTTTGGGGCCCCAAGTGCCTGAATGGTAATTGGGAAAATTGACGGGAGCGTTATTTGCCCAGTAGTCTAAAATGGGCGTTAGCAATTTCCAGGAGGCTATTAGCTCATCAATCCGCGCAAAGAGAGTCGTATCGCCCGCAAAGCAATCACAAATAAGTCGTTCGTAAGCTTCCGGTGGAGCTCCTCCAAAGTAGGAACCGTATCGGAAGTCCATTTTAACGGGCTGAAGGTGTGTCATGCCCGGGACTTTACAATTCATTTTCAGAGATGTCCCTTCATTCGGTTGGATTCTGATGACGAGTGTGTTGGGGAATTCGTTGTTGTTGGAAAAAAGGTAATTAGGAACCTGTTTAAAGACGATGGCGATCTCGGTAATCCGTTTGGGCATTCTTTTTCCTGCCCGAAGATAAAAGGGAACCCCGGCCCAGCGCCAGTTGTCGATATAAAGTTCCATTCCTACATAGGTTTCAACATCCGAATTTGCATTAACGTTTGCTTCGCTGCGATAGCCGATCACTTCCTGTCCCTCAATAAAGCCAGGACCGTATTGACCACGGACGACATCTTTTTCGATGCGGTTCGGGGGGATAGGACGGACACTTTGCATCACTTTAACTTTTTCATTTCGAATCGCATTGGCATCAAGTGAATTAGGTGGTTCCATCGCGACGATGGATAAAAGCTGCATCATGTGATTTTGAACGATATCTCGAAGCATTCCAGCCTCTTCCCAAAAGTTTCCTCTAGTCCCGATACCCTGCTCTTCGCTCACCGTAATTTGCACTTGGTCAACGTGGTGGTTATTCCATAACGATTCGAATATGGGATTACTGAACCGTAGGGTCATTAGATTTTGAACAGTTTCCTTACCTAAATAGTGGTCAATACGGTAAATCTGATTTTCATCTAAATATTTCGTGATTTCATCTTGCAAGGTTGTGGCTGACTTCAGGTCATGCCCAAAAGGTTTTTCGATAATCACCCGACTCCAACGGTATTGTTCGTTGGAGTGATAGGGATAGATAAGGCCGTGCTTGCTAAGCTTTTCAATAATTAATGCAAAATAGCTAGGCTGTGTGGAAAGGTAAAAGACTCTATTTCCCTGAGTGTCATATTTTGCGTCTAGCTCTATAAGTAGCTGTTTTAAACTTTCGTACCCTTCATCTTCGTCAAATTCCGACTGGTGGTAGTAAAGCTGACCCGAGAACTGATCCCAAACGGTATCGTTGATAGGTTTTGTTCGCGAAAACCCCCGCACGTTTTGGAGCATTTCTTCACGGAATTCTTCATTGGTTTTTTTTCTTCTGGCAAACCCCACACAGGCGAAGTGAGGGGGGAGCTCTCCGTCGTTTTCTAGATTATAGAGCGCGGGAATTAGCTTGCGGCCCGTGAGGTCACCGGTAGCGCCAAAAATGACCATTACGCACGGTTGCGCGTTTTTCTTGGTGCGATTAAATTCTTCGAGAGGTGAGTTTTTTAACATATTGCTTGAGGGATCATTGATCCAATTTGTGTTAAGATATTATATTGAGTTTCATCCAGAGGCATGATGGAGAGTCTTGAATTTTTTTTCAATAGAGGATGGTCTTGAATTTCCGGAATGGTTTTCATTTCAGACAGGGGGATGATTCGATGAAATTTTTTGACAAATTCGACTTCCACCATCCACCAAATGGGTTTTTCTTTAGACGACCTTGAATCGTAATTTTTTTCTTGGGGGTCCCATGCTGTATGATCGGGAATGTTTGTTCGACAAATTCGGCAGATCCCGACACATCCGGAGGGTGCGCTGTTGGAGTGGTAAAACAGTGCCAGGTCGCCCACTTGCATCTCATCCCTCATAAAATTACGCGCCTGATAGTTGCGCACTCCGTCCCAATAGGCAAAGCCATCTCTTTGCAAATCATCAATCGAAAATACATCAGGCTCTGATTTAAGCAACCAGTACTTTGGCATGTGGAACTCTTCCTATATAACCTACATAATAAAGGTAAGTTATGACAAACCCGAATTTTTTTCTAGTAGAGACATGTCCAAATAGGGCAATCTTCCAAAGAAGATCTATTTTATTAAGTTTAACGGTTACGAACATGAAGTACAAAAAGTTATTATGGATCGCTGCGGTTCTTGCCGTTGTCGGATTTTATCTTGTATGGGATACCCAACAGAATAATGCCAAAAGTGTTCGCTATGAGACACGAGCAGCCCTTGATATAGGCTCTGGTGTCACAAGGCTTAAAATTGCAGAGGTGGATATTAAAACAAATAAAATCTCCAAAATTTTATTTAGAGAAGTTATCCCAATTCCCTTTCAAGATGATCTGGAATCCTCTAACGACAAGAACTTTAGTCGAGAAATCATGGACCGAGGCATCGTTACCTTTACAGACTTTAAAAATACAGCTGGGATTTTGGGGGCAAAGAAAATTGTGGCGGTAGCTACTGAGTCGTTTAGAGAGGCAAAGAATGCTTCCGCGTACGTTAATGAAATTAAGGAAAAGTTAGGAATTGAAGTGAATATTTTAACCCAAAATCAAGAAGGGTGGATTGCTTTTAAAGCCGCTGTTTCAACATGTCCAAACGAATGTAGCGATTCATCTGTAGTTTGGGATGTGGGTGGAGGGAGTTTTCAATTCACAATAGAAAATCAAAATCATGATCTTGAACATTTTAATGGAACTTTCGCTTCCATAGCTTTCAAAAATTATCTCATAGAAACAATACAAAAAAAAAGTTTAGAAAACACCGCGACACCAAATCCAATTAGCGCCGAAGAAGGGGCTAAAGCAGTGAAGTATGCGGAAGAGTTTTCTCTAAAAGTAGGCGAAAATATTAAAGAAAAAATGAAAGACTCACAAAACACTGTCATTGGCATTGGGGGGATTTTTCTCTATGGAATTCGTCCTTATCTTCTTAATAAGACCGATAGAGCCGAACCTATCACATTGACTCGTCAGAATCTGGATACGTTGATCGCGAAATTCGTTGGACTCGATGATGTTTCAGTCTCACAAACTGTTCAGTCACTGCTGGTTTCTCCACAGAAGCACATAGATGATGAACCTTTGGATAAGTCCCTAGTTGCTGTAACCGTCTCCAATTTCTTTTATATTAAAGGATTTATGGAGGGATTAGGAATCGATCAGGTTGTTATCAAGGATGTATGTAATGCTGATAGCCTATTGATAACGCCTGCCTACTGGTAGATTTAAGGGGAGGTATATTTTTTGTATAAAGATCTTCATTAGCGGAAAAGATTATGGGATAGTATCTCTGAGGCTGTGAAAAATTTTGATCGACATCAAATGGATTCTAATTTGTTCATAGCCTCTCTGATCTTTTGGAAGTCTAGATAGTTTTGTAGGATAATGATTGCCGCAATGGAATCAACCTTTTCAGCTCTTTTTTTTCGGCTAAGGCTGGACTCTCGGAGAGATCGCTCAGCTTGTACTGTGGTTAATCTTTCATCCCATAACTTTACCGGAACGGGTTGAGCTGTCTGCAATGCCGCGGCAAAATGTTTCACTTCGTCAGCGATAAACCCGCTTTTTCCACTCATCATTAGGGGAAGGCCAATAACGATCTCATCGATTTCGCAGTTGTGGTGAGCCGCAATCACTTTTAGCTCCTCCACAACAATTTTGATGGTATCTTTAGTTTTTTTTGACGCTAATATGTTTTTCCAAGGAGTTGCAAGGGTCTTCGTGGGATCTGAGATAGCCACTCCGATCCTTGCAAGGCCATAGTCCAAAGCAACCGTTCTACGTGGTTTGGAGGGGGATGTCATCGCCCCTCTTTGTGGTGAATCATCGCTCCGACAAAGTCTTTGAAAAGAGGGTGCGGCGCGGTCGGCTTCGACTTGAATTCCGGATGAAACTGGACTCCAAGCATCCATGGATGCCCTTTAATCTCGGCAATTTCACAAAGATGTTCTTTCTTTAACGTGCCGGTCACCTCGAAACCACGGTTTTCCATTTGGCTTAGGTATTCATTGTTGAATTCGAATCGATGGCGATGTCGTTCTGAAATTTCGCTGGCTCCATATGCGGTATGGGCATGTGTTCCGCTTTTTAGCGAGCAATTATATGCCCCAAGACGCATTGTTCCGCCAATATCTTTTACATGGCGTTGTTCGCTAAGCAGTGAAATAATGGGCGATTTTGTATTAGGGTCGATTTCTGTGGAGTTGGCATCTTCGATTTTAGCGACATGCCGAGCAAATTCAACCGCCATCACCTGCATTCCTAGACAGATTCCAAAGTAGGGGAGTTGGCTTTCTCTGCAGTATTTTGCGGCGTTGATTTTTCCTTGCCATCCTCTTTCACCAAAACCACCCGGGACAAGAACCCCGTCACACCCCGCAAGCAATTGCTCCAGGTTGTCGGTGTCTTGAATTTTATCCGCTTCAAACTTTTTAATTTCGATTTGAAAGCCATGAGATATTGCCGCGTGATGCAGGGCTTCGAAAATCGACTTATAGGCATCTTGATGCTGCACATATTTTCCGACAACACCGACAGTAACTGTCCCTTTTGGGTTTTTAATCGTTTCTATGATCTTTTCCCAATCCGCTAGCGAGATTTTTTTATTGGGCAGATGCAACAGTTCACAAATCATAGAATCAAGTCCTTGATCACTCAAGGAAAGAGGAACTTCATAAATACTATGGCTGACATCCATTTCTTCTATAACAGCGCTTCTTGGGACGTTGCAGAAAAGACTCATTTTTTCCTTCACTTCTTCAGGAAGGGGTCTTTCACAACGACAAAGGATGATATCAGGAAAGATCCCGATTTGACGCAGGGTTTGGACTGAATGCTGCGCGGGTTTTGTTTTCAGTTCGCCGGCAGCCTTCAAGTAAGGAATAAAAGCCAAATGAACGTTGATCGTCAAACCCGGACGTTCGTAGCGGAATTGTCTAATCGCTTCCATAAATGGTAGTGATTCGATGTCACCAACAGTTCCCCCAATTTCCACTAGTAATACGTCCGTATCGGGATTCATCTGCGCGCAGCTTAAGATCCGCTTTTTGATTTCATCAGTGATATGTGGAACAACCTGAACAGTATTTCCTAAATATTCACCCTGACGTTCGCGTCGAATCACTGAGTTGTAAATTTGCCCGGTGGTGATATTAGACTCGCGAGAGAGGGGTGAATTAGTAAAACGGTAATAATGGCAAAGATCTAAATCGGTTTCCGCACCGTCGTCAGTGACGTAAACTTCTCCGTGTTGGTAGGGGTTCATCGTGCCAGGATCCACATTTAGGTAGGGATCAAGCTTCATCATGGCTACTTTAAGCCCTTTTTTTTCTAATAGCATCCCGATGGAAGCAGATGTCAGTCCCTTTCCTAGGGATGAGCAGACTCCGCCGGTGATGAAAATAAATTTTGTTTGCATAAGTATAACTCGACTTTGTGTATGTCTTCGGGGGTATCTACACCCAAAGATTCATGATCAACGATTGCGGTTTGTATTAAATATCCATGTTCTAGCACTTTAAGTTGTTCCAGGTCCTCGGTAAGCTGCAGGGGGGTCGCTGGAAGTTTGATATATTCAAACAAGAATTCTTTTCGGTAAGCGTAAAGCCCTATATGACTGTAGTAGGGGGAGTTAGCAAGGAATGCGGAGGCTTTATTACCGGGAATGAGTTGACGGCTAAAGTATAAGGCTCTTCCCTTTTGATCGATTACACATTTAACAACCGAAGGGTTTATCGCATCCTCCACCCTCGTTAATGGTGTAATGACCGTGGACATTGGGATTTCAGGATCAGCGGTTAGAGCCTGAACTAGCGCCTGAATCACATGGGGATGGACGCAAGGTTCGTCCCCTTGGATGTTGACAACGATCTCCGAGTCATATTGCGGGATTAAGAGGACTTCTGCAATCCTTTCCGTCCCGTTCGTGTGCGCAGGATCTGTCATGACTACATCGGCGCCAAATTCACGAGCATGGTTAAAGATGCGCTCATCATCAGTCGCAATCACCACCCGATCCAGTAAAGGACATCGAATGCAATTTTCATAGGTTCGTTGGATAAGAGATTTTCCGTGAATGAGTGCTAACGGTTTACCCGGAAATCGTGTACTTCCAAATCTGGCAGGAATGACTGCTAAAACTTTTTTAGTGCTTTGATCTTTAAACATGTGTTCATTCTATCGAAACTGGACGAATTTTACAACTAGTTAAAGGCTGCGTTGACCATGATCGCATACCATCCACACGGAACGTGCATTAACCAGGAAACAGATAGACAGCCCAAAGGCTGGCCAATCACAGGAATGCAAAAACATAGGTTGAAGGTGAAAGCGGAAATAATCGAAAACCCATAAAAAAGAGGAACCGCTAAGGCGTGAATCCCCACAGCCTTAAGCGCAATTTTTATGTGGGTCATCGGAGAAGTAATCAATTTTGCCTTAAAGTTTTCGATCACTCTAGGCCTATCCCAATGATTAGTGTGTTGAATCGTTTCCCAGATTCCAATAATCGGATCCAATAAAAAGGTGATCGGCAAGGCTGCGACACAGATAACCGCTCGCGCGCAACTAATATAAGCCAGCGGAAAACGCCGGTTGTAATCTTGCAGTCGAATTGAGTTCTCTAGCCCTTCCTTTGACCATTTGATCAAAGACGGGCAAGGGCGAAATATATTATTAATAGCATTCGTATGCATATTTCACATCGTACTTAACTTTAGTTTTTAAACAAGCTTTATAAACGAAACTAACATTTGTTTACGAATATAAAAAACGGGCAAGTACCAAAGTATCAGGTTTTAGCATTTTTTTGAACCAAAATAATCAAAACATTCAATTTGATTCTTAACTTTCGATCTGCTAAACTGTTTTCTACGGGTGTTTTATCCGTTCTCAACATCATTGAAAGGGGCTAATATGCATTTTTTCTTAAAAACTGCTTTGCTATTCGCATTTCCGGCCATCGCCTTCGGCGAACCCATAAGTAAAATCGTGGACCTGCAAATGATTTACGCAGTTTTCAATGAACAATATGCTCCAAAAGAATGGAAAGAATCACACCTTGACTGGGATTTAGACGGCGAATATATAAAAGCTGAAAAAAAAATTCGCGCTAACCCGAACCTTTCGACCAGCGACTATCACCGCATCGTCAAAGATTTTATTAGATCTTCTCAAGATTATCACGTTGGCTGCCAATTTGATATGAACGAAAAATCTCGCCTTCCTTTTAGCGTGAAGAGCGCAAATGGACGGTATTTTGTTTATTCTATTTCCTCCGAACATCTCGACACTAACGTATTTCCGATTAAACTTGGGGATGAGCTTATATCCATCGACGACGAACCTGTTGATTTGATTGCCCAAAAAATTATTAATAATACCTCCTTAGGAACCCCCGATACCGATCAAGCTTTAGCCGACCCCCAAATCACAAATCGTCGTGCAGCTCATGGTTTTGAAGTTCCAAAAGGTGTTGTTCAGGTGAAATTTAAAGATAAAAATACTCAAAAAATTAAAGAGTATCAGATGGCTTGGCATCATCAGCCGGAGTACTACACCTACCACAAAGAAAACAAATTAAAGACTGAAAATCAATTTGAGAATCCAATGATGTCCTCAGCGAACTGGATTGCAGATATAGGGACTGCTGGAAAAGGAACTCAAAGATTACTTTTAAACGGCAAAAGGTCGGTGCTGCCATCTCTAGGGAAAGTGGTCTGGAAAAACGACAAAGATAACATCTTTCACGCCTACATTTTTGAAATCAATGAGGGTGAAAAAATTGGCTTTCTAAGGATCCCACATTACCGTCCCTTGAACGAAGGGGAGGAAGAGCTTGAAGAGTTAGTCGAAATTATTTCCCGATTTGAAAAGTCTACTTCATCAATGGTCATCGACCAGTGTAATAATGGCGGTGGGTCTGTATTCTATTTGTGTAATATAGCCTCTTTGTTTGCTAAAGAACCTCTAAAAAGTCCTAGACATCGAATTAATATGAGTCCTCATTTAGTGGCAAAAATGCGAAAAGAATCGGAGTTTTTAAAACTCCTCAAGACTAATGAAGATGCTGTCGCTGTTTTTACAGAACATTCCTACGGGATGAAAACTTCTCTCCATACAGTTGAAATGTTAAAAATATTTAACGGTTTTCTGATTGAACAGTGGGAAAGCGGTAAAAATTTATCAGACCCAATTTTTTTATTCGGAATCGATCACATTAATCCCCATCCTACAATAACCTACACAAAACCAATTCTTTTATTAGTTAATGAGCTTGACTTTTCCGGTGGAGATTTTTTCCCTGCGCTAATGCAAGACAATAAAAGAGCTGTTCTTATGGGCAATCGCACATCGGGAGCTGGTGGATGTGTCTTGAGCTTAGAGTTTCCTACAAATAACGGAATCGCTAACATGAATTATACATGGACAATCGCAGAGCGTTTCGGTTCCAAAGCCCCAATTGAAAATTTAGGGATAGTGCCTGATATTTTGTATAAAACTTCCGAACAAGATCTTCAGTTTGGGTTTTATGAGTATAAAGCAGCAATAATAGAAGCAATAAAAAAATTGAATGGTTGTCAGGAGGTCGGTTCGGAAGTCTTCCCTATTCAAATAAATAATGCCAAGGATACTTTTGAATAATTTTTATGTTGAGGTTGTTTGTTAATTAATGTCTTGATTTGAAATTCAGATTTTGGTAAAAGTATTATCTAAAATACCTATAACATTGCAGGCCTAGCACATGAGTTTACCGATTTATGAATCATCAGATAGAAGCACTAGTCAAGCTGATAGCTCAACTAGCTGTAATCATACAAATACCGCAGGTTCAACATGGTCTTTCGAAACAGTCATACTAAATGCGTTGATACCCGAAAGAACCAATAGCACATCCAATCTTCTCATAGACACTTTCCTTCCCACTACTTTAAATCATGCCGTTCACGTAAATGGTTACGCCGCAAAGTTTTTTGCAGCAATTCCCTCTCTTGCTTTTGATATAGTAACTCTACCTTTTCGTGCGATTACCGTGCTTCCGAAAATGATTTCGGACGAAACAGAAACCCTAAGGTTAGCTAACGAAAATTGCCTATCAGAAGAAGTTTTTCCTGGGAATGACATCACCAATGATAATTTTAGTTCAGCCGCGAGTCCGCCATCAGGTGAACACGTATTAAATATTGTCGAACCTAATCAATCTCAAGAAAATAGAGTGATAGCCTATCACGTAAATGACGATAATTCCGGTGAAATTGCTCTATTAGAAAGAATTTTCATCAACACAATTGTGACCGAGAGAACCGATACTCTAAACCACGTTATTATTGATACATTCCTTCCTACAACGTTAAATCAAGCAATTCGAATTAATAATTTAGTGGTAAAGATCTTTGCTATCCCAGCTTCTATCGCGCTTGATCTTTGTACGTTACCCCTACGAGCAATAACAATTTTATTCAAATTGATCATAGATCATGCTGATTTCCCAGAGAACGATTGTTGGGAGAGTTTTGAACAACACCAAGACGAATTGCAATTGCACTCTGAACCCCCCATCCCTGAGCCTAGCATTAGGTCTGTTCCAAAGAAAGTGAAGGTTATCAGCCATCTAGAGATGTATTTCAATGAGATTAAAGATAAATCGGAAAACTATCTAAATGAAGCTGATTTAATATTATATAATGAGATGATTCAAAAAAAAGGGAAAACAACATCTGGGCGAAAATACGAAAAGCCCTTAAAGGAATTGGTCAGAACGTGTGTTAGGGATAATATCGAACCTGATGAGCTCATTCAGGTTTTTGAGGACGAAGAATTCATGTTAGGGCTGCGCAGCCAAAACTTAAGTTATAACGAAGTGAATAAAAGAATACGCGATCAACTAATGAAAATCCGTGAATCCGTAAACGGCGATCAATCTGTAATAACGCTGGAATCTGCAAACGGCAATCAATCTATAACAGTGTCTGAATTTGTAAACGGCAATCAAGCTGAAATAATCACTGAATCTGCAAACACCAATCATCCCGTAAAAGTTAAGCAACCAGCAAAAGTTAAGCAACCCACAGAAGAACATGAATTCCTAAAGTGTCTATATGAAATTGAAAAAGATTTACATTTTATCGAAAACGTAGCAAATAACCCCGAAGTCCCTCTGTAGAGCTTTTTTTCTAGGATCGAAGGAGTCGAATACTACCAAAATAACACAGATGCATCAACCCCCCCGGAGTACTCCTCTCCGGAACGAA
>CAZENM010000017.1:0-25601 GCA_964513575.1 uncultured bacterium
TTTTGTGTCACCGTCGAGGAGGGGCATCTTTTTGGAGGTGTCTCCGCAGAGGTTGGTTTTCAGGTCATGGAAAATTGTTTTGACGATCTAGACGCTCCCGTAGAGCGAGTGTGCCAAATGGAAACACCTATGCCCTATTCGAAAGTTCTGGAAAAAGAAACCTTGCCTACAGTCCCCAAAATTATCTCAGCAATTAGAAAAGCTTTAAACCGTTAGGGAGAATTCACATGCCGTTCACACTCACCATGCCAAAAATGTCACCGACAATGGAAGAAGGATCAATCGCAAAATGGCATAAGAAGGTTGGAGATTATGTGGAAGCAGGGGATCTGCTGATTGAAGTGGCAACAGATAAGGCTACCGTAGAGTTTAACGCTTTAGACGCGGGCTGGTTGCGAAAGATTTTAGTGAATGAGGGTGGTGAAGCGACAGTTAACCAGCCGATAGCGATTTTTTCGGAAGAGGAAAAGGAGTCGATAGAGGGTGTTGGCGCTGCTCCAGCCCCAGTCATCACTGTGAAGGTCGTGGCTCCCGTTCAGGCGGCTCCTGTAGAATCACAACGTCAAAGCGATGACTCACGCGTGATAGCTTCGCCACTGGCGAAAAAACTGGCAAAAGCGCAAGGAATTGACCTCTCCAAGCTTCAGGGAACAGGCCCAAACAGGCGAATTATGAGTCGGGATTTATCATCTACGGCGCCTATAGCTAGGGCGGAAACGGTAGAAGAACAGCTGACTCCTATGCGTAAAGTTATCTCGCAAAGACTTCAAGAGGCAAAAGCGACGATTCCTCATTTTTACCTCACGCAGGTTGTGAATATCGAAGCATTGCTTACAATGCGCGAGCAGCTAAAGAGTAATAATGTTTTGGTGACTATCAACGATCTGATCGTAAAAGCGTCTGCCGTTGCCCTAGCTAAGCATCCGCAAGTTAATAGCGGATTCAACCCTGTAAAAAATACGATCCTTCGTTTTGGATCGATTGATGTGTCTGTTGCTGTCACCGTGAGTGCCGGACTCATTACTCCTATCGTCGTGGGGGCTGATAAGCTGAGTGTTGTCGAGATATCTCAACGAATTAAAGATCTTTCAACTCGAGCTAAAGCAGGAAAATTGCAAGAACATGAATATAAAGGAGGCAGTTTTACGGTTTCCAATCTAGGAATGTTTGGAATTTCTGAGTTCGCCGCGATTATCAATCCTCCCCAAGCAGCAATATTAGCTGTTGCGGGGATTCAAGAAGTCCCCGTGGTAAAAAATGGACAAATTGTCCCGGGAAAAGTGATCAGTCTGACACTTTCCGCCGATCATCGTGTGGTCGATGGTGTAGCTGGAGCTGAGTTTTTACAATCTTTGAAGAAAATTTTGGAAAATCCTGTTGTTTTGATGATCTAGTGCTGTAAATCTTTACGATAAATTTACAATCCATTTATAAATCCTTTAAGGTTTTCGACTTTAATTAAGTCACAAAAACAAAAAATAAAGGGTTTCTATATGTCAATTTCAAGAATATCTTCCGCTTTTCCTGATTATCAAGTAAACGATAGTTTCTATAACGCCTCGGCTCCTTCATCAGATAACATTACCTCCGTTGACTATGACACAAGCTATTCACAACCTGAGTTGGAGTTAGAGCAGGATGACACTGGGATAAAGCCTCTGTATGATTTGGCTCCACCTACTCTTTCCCAGTCAGCTTCTTCATCTAGAAATATTCGTAATATCACGTTACAGCCAACTGATCATGAGCTTTATCTGGAACGGCATGGACAAATTACCCGCGATTTTTTCCCTAACTTAGGCGATAGATGTGAGGCAATATTTGTAAAATCGACAACTCCTCGCGCAACTCCGTTGGTCATTAACTATTCGCGTCATGAGTCTAACTTGTTTTCGACTAGAAGTGTCACTAATATTCAAATAGGCAGTGGTCGCGGGAATCGTGTGGGCAGAGATGATGGTAGACTATCAGCAGTGGCTTGTGTAGCGATTTTTATAGCTTCTGTTGGGGCAATTTTTGGTATCGCAACCTATGCGGGTAAATGGGGGCGTCAGATTAATGAAGCCAAAGAAAGCAACCGTGAATTTCTTGTGAATCCTCCAGCTGGAAATACTTTTGAAGGGCGATTGGTTCAAATGAATAACGTGATTATTTCAAGCACTAGACAAAAGTACTGGGCTGGGATTTCAGGAATTGCCTGTGGAATTCTGGGAATTGGAGCGGCTGTATTGGCTTCCCCGGCGTTAGCGTGGGGAGCTGTCATTGGCGGAGTCGCTATCGCAACGGCAACCTTGATCAATCGCAGCTCGGGTGATAGTGATGTTTCTAGAAGAATTCAACGAGTATATGAACGGAATATGGAAGAGTTGGATCAAAATATTGGTCATGAGATTGGGTGGGCGGCAGAAGATGCTGAACGTCAAAAAACGAGTGCGACAACTCTTGCTGGATCTCTTAGAAGTATCTACGGCTCCTAATTGAACCTGTCCGAGAATTCGCAAGCTTTTTAGGAGGTTTAAACGCTTTGCGTTTAAAATACCCTGAAAAGCTTGCGAATTTGTGGTGTTCGATTGAGTTTTTTACAGGCTCTCAGTCTATTTTGAGGACTTTTTCTTCAGGTCCCGCAGCTTGTGTTCGATTCCTTTTTTCTCTGTGGAAGATAAACGATCGATGAAAAGCACCCCATTGATGTGGTCGTTCTCATGCAGGACAATATGAGCTTCAAAATCGGTATATTCATTGGTGAATTCTACTCCATTTTCATCCATGGCTTTGATCAATATTCTTTTAGGTCTTTTGACGTCGCCGTAGAGCTTTGGGATAGAAAGGCATCCTTCGCTCGCGATGGTGCATTCTTCACTTTTTTCCAGGATGACGGGATTCAAAAATACCTGAATTTTTCCAGGTTGCCATTCGTCATTTTCGTCTTTGTAGTGTGGGCAGATCACGAAAAGAGCTTTGTCATGGTGAACTTGGGGTGCGGCGATGCCGTATCCTCTGCAGTCCTGCATGGTTTCAATCATGTCCTGAATGAGTTGTGTGACTTCGGGAGTAATTGTTTCTACTTTAGCGCATTTTTTCCGTAGAATGGCTTCGCCGTAGTAGGCTAATTTTAATATCATATCCAACCTTTATATTATGTCTGAAGCAACCGTATCATAAAATAACCTACCTTTATCTGTCAGCCGATAATATTCATTTTCACGGCTGAGGAGTCCCTCACTAGATTCGCAGAGGTTATTCAAAATTCGTTTTGTCTCGGGATCGATCCTTTCATCCGAAACGGGGATCCCTTGATTTAACCTGAGGTTTATCGCGACGAGCTCTCGTTCTTTTTCAGGCGACTTCAATAACTCATCAAAATCCACCGGTGATTCTCCTTTTTCAAGAAAATCCACATAACGGCTAAGGTGCGCAATGTTGCGGAATCGCCTTCCTTCCCAATAGCTAAATGCGGAAGGGCCCATTCCGATAAACTGACGGCCGGTCCAGTATCCGGTATTGTGTTTAGAGTAATAGCCAGGGTGGGCAAAAGCCGAGATCTCATAACGGTGTAAACCCGCTTGCTCCAGCAGGTGTTCAGCTTGTAAGATCATTTGCAGGCTTACGTCTTCACTTGGGACTTCTTTGGCGATTTCGTTTCGGTATTTAAAAAATACAGTGTGGGGTTCGATGGTAAGGTTATAGAGCGATAGATGTTTAATGGGAAGTTTGCAAGCTTCTTCGAGAGTGTTAGTCCATGAGGTTAACGTTTGTCCGGGGAGGTCATACATTAAATCTATAGAAATATTGTCAATCCCCGCATCGGCGATGGCATAAACGCCATTTTTTGCCACTAAAGGATCATGAAGGCGCCCTAGTTTTGTGAGCAGGGGAGCGTCAAGGGTTTGAATTCCCAGGCTGACTCTATTGATGCCTGCAGCTGCAAACTGCTTCATTCCGTCAAAGGTGACATTTTCGGGATTAACTTCTAGGGTGATTTCAGCGGATTTGGGAGGGTTCACCCAGTCCAGGATTTGTTTGATGCGATCGGGTCCAAAAAGGAAGGGGGTTCCTCCGCCGAAATAAACGCTTACAAGATTTTTTCCTTCGAATAAACTGCGCATACGTTGCCACTCCAGTTTTAAGCCTTGGATTAACTGTTCTTTAAACAGTTCTTTATCGGGCAAAACATAAAAGTGGCAATAATGGCATTTGCGCGTGCAAAAAGGGATGTGGATATAAAGGCTAACATCCTTGTTAAGCCTATCAATAGGAATCAAAGGATAAGTTACCAGTCATCGGCGTCGGGGTCGATGATGCCACCTCTTTTCCAGCGGTTTTTGTCGCTGAAATAGGATTCTTCTTCTTCCTCTTCTTCACCTGCCTCAGATTCATCTTCGTCTTCATCGCGTTCGTCGATGACTGAAGACTCGGATGAAATAGCATCTGAATCCATGTCGAAGCCTGAGTCGCCGATACCACCTGCGGTGTCAGCCATATCTATGTCGGGGATTGTTGGCATTTCTGTGTAGCGACTGCCGGCGGCGGGTCTTTTGGGAGCGACAAATTCTTCAGCCTCACCACTTTCTTTAAGAAACTGAAGGCGTTCTTTTTCTTCTTCGATTTTGGACTTGATTTGAACGATTTCGTCTTTATGCTTATCGATATCTTTTTTTGGGACAAGACCAAGTTTAAGCCATTGCTCTAAGTCTTGTAATTCTATTTCTAATTTTTTTAATCTTTCACTTTTTACGTGTCTCATTCCTTTCCTGTACTGTAAATAAATTAGGGAAAATCTTCAAAATAGAAGATATCCTACATTATATTTAGTTTAATCCGATTTTATTTGCAACTGTTTTTTGAGTGCAAATCAAAAATATCAATTCACAACCCACATAAAGGTAATACCAGACTTCCCCACCGCTTCCAAAACCATAACTGTGAAGCCCTGTTCCCAGAATGTAATTCACTCCATACCATGTGAACGAAATTGCAAGCAACCCCATAATTGAACCAACCGCCAACCCTCGGGTGGATATTTTTCCGAAGCGGTAAGCGTGGATTAACAATAGGTAGATGCAGCTCGAAATAAACGCCCACGATTCCTTGGGATCCCAGTCCCAAAAACGGC
Organism: uncultured bacterium; assembly: GCA_964513575.1. GTDB lineage: Bacteria > Chlamydiota > Chlamydiia > Chlamydiales > Parachlamydiaceae > CAMFKA01. Next base: position 5,114 of record CAZENM010000017.1, read on the forward strand.
CCCAGCTCTGTGCTGCCCAGATCCCCCCTAATATCGTCCCTGTGATCAAGGCGACTGTTCCTAAATATAGAAGGGGAAGCAGTGGGTAGGATGGAATTTTATTAGGATTGCGAAGTAGTTCGATATGGGCAAGAACTCCGGCCAGGATAAAAACACCATAGCTCCCAACCACCATTAATACGTGGATTAGTAGCCAAAACTGGGAATCTAGGACGGCTTGGACATTTTCTAGTTTTTCGTTAAGTCCTGTTACTTTTAGTAAAATCATCAAAAGGATCACGGAAATAGCTCCGCAGACCAGTAAAGAGGTGTGACGTCGCCTCCAGTCAAAAATCAGGCTTAATCCTACTGAAATCCAGGGGACATAGATGACGGTTTCAAACATATTGGAAACTGGAGGCCTCTCCAAAATAAAACATCGTAACGCAAGAATGCAGGTATGCAGAGTGAATGCAATCCAAAGGAGGGGTCTGCCGCCTCGTTGGAAAAATAGAAGAAACACAACACCCGCCGAGTAGAAGAAGATATCAACCGGAATTAATGGAAGGTTGTTGTAGAGTTTTTCCGCTTTGAGTTGGGCGATAGAGGGATAGGAAAGAGATTTTCCCGCCGCTTTGAGGTAGGGGGTTTTAGCGATTTGCGGATAATTTTCCGCTAAAATCGACATAATCGCAGCGGTGTCTTTTAGTTGGTAGGCCGCCGCTAAGTCTAAAAACACTTGGTTTTTGTAGGGGGTAAAGTTAGAAGTTCCCGTTCCTAAAGTGTCTACAGAAAGCCAGACTCCTCCCGGAAGTTTTGTGGGGATGATTCTTTGCCCCTCAATTTTCCTGAGTTGTTCAAGGGTTGGTGCTGAAGGGTTTAGTGTTGGGGGGGAGGTTAGCTGTATATCCGAACCGGCTAGCGGGCGAAATCTGCCATTTTCCAGCACAGGCAACCAATCAGTTGAATCCGCGCATAAAAGATTAATTGAAAAAAATAAAGACAGAATAAACATCACACGCATCGCTGACAACCTCCTTCTTTGGGAACACCACGTTACCTGAATTGGGATTTACGGGACAGAAATCAAATATTATTTTATAAGGCAAACATAGTCCTCTTAGGGAAAAGGAGGGATTAGGTCCTATATGTCAACGACATCCGCAGTGGGTAGCAATGAAGCGTCAGGCTCTTCAGCCTCACCGACTCAATGGTTTGCCCCAAAAGATGATCAGCTTCAAAAATTTCAGATCTTATTTAGCAATCTTCAGCAAATTATGGCCTTTGGAAAAGGTGAAAAACCGATCATTACAGACGGTGTGATCACCGTCGACCATATCGGAGGAAAGTTTAGAAGGTATTTTCTAGGTGCTTTTAATACCGCTTTCATTGAAGAACAGCTGACAGAAGCTTTACGGGTTTTGAAAACAGGAGAAGCTCCCATCCAGCGTCATATCGCTGGAAAGACTTTAAAAAGAACGCAAGCATGGAATGTGCAAAAAGCCTTTCAGATTGCTCAGTTAGTTTCCACGCTTAAGGACCAGCAAGCACACGTGTACAACGCACACTCGCTTCAGGCAGGGATGACCGAGTTGATGTTAACTTATCAGAACGACAAAAAAACCGTCATCGTTAAAGAACTTAATCGAATCACCGAAAATTGGCTTCCTAAAATAGAGATCGAAAGCGCGAGAGTTTTAAAAAATCGCGCCCGGATCGATAAAATTCATGAGCTTTGGGAACAGGTGCTTAAAGCTGCGAATGAATCCCAAGCTTCTAGTTCGGGAACATCGTTAAAATTTCCCGCGACTTTGAAGAATCCTCTGACTTCCCATCGACGAGGTAAGCGCGGGAAAGCAAAAAAATCTTCCCACTCTTCCTCTAGCTCGTCCGCGAGGATCACCGAAAATTCATGTAAACCAAAAAATTCCCAGGGGATAAATTTAAATGAACCTTTATTTGATGAAACAGTTTCAAGAATGAGGAAAGATCCACACAAGGAGATTGTAAAAAAAGCCCCTCTTACTTTTCTTGAGATCATCAAAGAGCGACTTCAGCAAGTGAGGGTCAATGACGCAAAAGGGGAGCAGATACTTCTTCAGGTAGAGGCAAATCGTCAGAAAAGACTGCGTGAAATCGCTAAAAAAAATTTTACCCAGAGCACTCAATTATTTAACAGTAATCTTCTTCAAAAAGTGCTGAAAAAATCCACTGTTGAAGTAGACGTAGAAGTGGAAGACGAATGCGATGAAACACAGATGTTAATCAACGAGTTTGAAATCATTGAAAAAGCTAAAGTTATTGGCGGGCCTGTTGTTGGTTCTGATGGAAATCCTCGGGTTCTTCGTTCCACCTCGATGATGCTTTCGACATCTGAGCGGGCGCATCCGCCGCTTCGATCGGCCGATTCAGAAGTGTTCGATCAGAATCTGATTAGAGAAGCGTTATCGCGAAAATTCTCCAATTGCCTTAACACAAATACTGATTCCGATTCGGACGGTTTTTAAGATAAATTTTTAGGAAGGAAAAAATAATGTATAAAAAATCACTCGCCACCGCTCTAGTCTTGTCATTTAACCTGACAGGGTTGTTAGCAGTTGAAGCTCCGGTAGCCGCGGAAAAAGTTACACGGGCTAGCTGCGTTCTTAATGCAACAAAAGGGAATAAAGTTGATGGACTCGTCACCTTTATACAGGTAGACGATGGAGTTAAAATCACAGCGACGGTGAATAATCTGGTGCCGGGATCCCATGGATTTCATATTCATGAATTTGGGGACTGCAGTTCGCCGGATGGAATGTCCGCGGGCGGTCACTTCAACCCCGGGAAAAAGCCTCATGGGGGACCCGATTCTTTAGAAAGGCATGCCGGCGACCTTGGAAATTTAGTTGCTGATGAACATGGAGTGGCTAAGTATGAAAGGGTCGATAAGGTGATTACGCTAGAAGGCCCTGATACAATTATTGGTAGATCTATAGTTGTGCATGCTAATCCTGACGACCACCATACTCAACCGACGGGAAATGCCGGTGGACGTGTGGCTTGCGGTGTCATAGAAAAGTAAATGACTTGTTGCGCTAGTACTATGAGATTGTGAAAATTAGGTTTTAGAGGTGATTCTGTAATTAAAAGGCCCTGGATTTTAGAGCGTTTTTGTCGATTTCTGAAGGGCATTTCGCAGGTAATATTGGTTAATATTACCTGCGAAATGCCCTTCAGAAATCGACAACAAGGGTTAAAAGAGAGGGTTTGAATTACGGAATCACCTCTTTAGAGAGTTCCTAATAGAGTTTGGTTGGTGTAGCTATGGATGTGAACATTCACAAGCTGCCCCACCAACTCTTCGCCTCCGGGAAATAATACGTTTTTCCAACAACGAGTTCTACCCTTTAACATTTGCGGATTTTTTCGGCTTGGGCGCTCGACTAGAACCTCTACAGTCGTGTCGAGTATCTGCTGCCGTTGCCGTGCGGAAATGTCTTCTTGAAGGGTTAAAAGCCTTTGCAGGCGAGCTTCTTTTACCGTTTCGGGGATATCATCCAGCCAACGCATCGCGGGAGTTCCTTTTCTGGGGCTGTATGTGTAAATGAAGGCGACGGAATACTCAGTTTCCTTTAGAGCCTGATAGGTCATCTCGAATTCTTCGTCGGTTTCTGTTGGGAAGCCCACAATAATATCAGTCCCTAGGGAGACATTTGGAACAAGTTCGCGTAGCATTTGGATTTTTTCGTTGTATTGTTCCAGAGTATATATTCGATGCATTTTCTTCAAAATTCGGTTAGAGCCAGCCTGCAGAGGAAAGTGGACAAATTCACACATTTTAGGCAGGTCGCGGATGGCAAGCATCAGCTCACGAGTGATATCAACGGGATGACTAGTCATGAAGCGAATACGCTCAATTCCCGAGATGTGATTGATTTGACACAGAAGATCGTGGAAAAGGCATCCCCAGGCAGGTTGATCTTTTCCATAACTATTGACGTTTTGGCCCAGAAGGGTGATTTCCTTGTATCCTTTATCCGCCAGCTGTTTGCATTCTTCGATAATGCTTTCCGGGCTTCTAGAAACTTCGGGGCCGCGCGTATAAGGGACAACACAATAGGTGCAGAATTTATCGCATCCCCGAATAATAGAGACGTTTGCCTTTACCTTGTCATCACGGTGAGCTTTAGTGTAGTCGAGTTCAAAAGTAAATTGCTCATCAGTCCGTGATGGCTGCGAGCCATGGGCAAGGACTTCGTCTAAAATGGAATTGAGTTCATGGATATTATTCGTTCCCATCACGAAATCAATGTGGGGAACTTTTTGAAATAGCGATTCTTTCTTCGCATTGGCCATGCACCCGGTAACTCCAATCACAGCATTTTTTCTGTGAGTGCTCCCAAGTTTTGCCAATTTTCCGAGTTTTCCCATCACTTTTCGTTCCGCTAAATCGCGAATCGAGCAAGTATTATAGATGAGTAAATCAGCCAGAGATTCATCATCAGTCCTTTCTAAGCCACGCTCTAAAAGTTGACCCACCATGATCTCGGTGTCCAGCTCGTTCATCTGGCAGCCGTATGTACGAACAAAAAAAGATTTTAACTGACGCATAGGTTTCTCATAAATATAGGTAGTGAATAATGTACTTTAGAGCGTCTTTTTTGGCAACGGGGAGAAAAAGTTGTAAATTGTGTTGTCAAAAAAGGGGACGGATCCGTATGATAATGGCATTGATTAACGAAGACACACATCATTGCACAAGGTTAATAAATGTTGTTTAGAGAAAAAACACTCCATCTTACTAAAGCGGAAGTAAAGCGTAATTGGGTCGTCCTAGACGCTGCAGGTAAAACTCTTGGCCGTCTAGCTTCTGAAATTGCAAAAATTTTGCAAGGAAAGCACAAACCCGACTTTAGCGAACATATTGACACAGGCGATGGTGTCATTGTGGTCAACTGCGAAAAAGTCGTTGTTACAGGCGCTAAAGAAGCTCAAAAACTCTACCGCTACTACACCGGATATATCGGTGGACTCCGTGAAATTCCCTACCGCACTATGAAAGCTCGTAAACCCGAGTACATCATTGAACGCGCCGTCAAAGGAATGATGCCAAAAAACAGACTCGCTCGTCAGCAATATAGCAGACTACGCGTCTACAAAGGCAAAGAACATGACCAAACGGCACAAAAACCCGTTCTAGTAAACGCTTAAGGAATGTGATTATGATAGAAGAAATTGTAACAACCGGAAGACGCAAAACTGCTGTAGCATCTGTAAGACTACGATCCGGTGCCGGAAAAATTGACGTCAATGGACGCGCTTTTGACGAATACTTCCCACTAGAAATCCAACGTAAGTCGATGCTTGCTCCCTTCGAAAAACTCGGTGGCTGCACGAAACACGACCTCGTAATCCGCGTTAAAGGCGGGGGTGTTGAAGCTCAAGCTATCGCAATTCGTTTAGGACTCGCAAGAGCACTCTTACAACAAGACGATAGCCTGCATCAAACCTTCAAATCTAATGGATTCTTGACACGAGATTCTCGTAAGAAAGAACGTAAGAAATATGGACACGCAGGAGCCCGTAAACGGTTCCAATTCAGCAAGCGTTAATCCCAAATCTAGACCTAACCTTCCCTTTGCCTTTGAATTTTCGGATTCAAAGGCATTTTTTTTGCCAAAAATTTTGAGCCTATCACTAAATTTAGAGTGAAAAAAATATGAAGGAGTGAAAAAATACAAATCCTCTTGGCTTTCGCCAATCATTTTTGTTTTTTCATTGAAATGTCTCCATTCATAATCAAAATTAGAGTTGAGAGTGTGAACATTTGACTGAAAATCCTAAAAAATCTGGATCCAAATCAAACCGATTCTAATTTTCTCATAGCCACTGTGCTTACAAGTAAGCGCAGTTGGATTAGTCTAGACCTAGGTGGGAGTAATCATTATCAATAACGTCTCTTTCATTCACAGATTCCGACGCTCGGGCTGATGAACTGCTTGCAACTCTTGGAATCCGATCATCGATATTGTCTTTCCATTCATTAAAGAGACGCTTTCTTTCTGTTTTATTCCCATTTGCTGGTTCGATTACCTGTTTTGAGAAATCAAAGAGCGAGACGTTGTTTGCGTCGCTATAATTTCGAGGCTCAACTGCTAATCTTTCGACCAAGCTGTCTACATTTCGGAATGTCTTCAGAAAACTTTTGTATTCTTTTTCATCCATTTGGTTGTGTATCGCTGATTTTAAATGTTTAAAATCAGACACCATTTCATCGGAATCATCTGTTAGGCCAATAAAGCAGTCAACTTTATCAGCTGCCGCAGCGCGCGCTGGGCTTACTGTGGGTGATGATGTTGCTGGTTGACCTGTGGGAGATGATGTTGATGGTTGATCTTGCTGACCCGTCGTTTCATCAAGCGACCTTAATTCATCCTCTAAACGATCGAATTTATCGTGCAGACCTTCGATATCATTTTGACGTTTTTCAACAAACTTTGCTTGTTGATTTTCATTTCCACCACCGGCCGCTTCTTCTGCAGCTAGACAATTCTGTTTTTCTAAATCTTGAATTTGTTTTCTTAATTGATTTAATTCCATAATCATCTTCGATTTTTCAGCGCTATCAGGATGGGTATTCAATTCATTTTCTATCGTGGATGCTCTATTGTGATATTGTCTTAGGCTCGTCGTATTTCCATTGTGCATTTCCTGTTCACTACTCGATTTTGCGCAGAGGGCAAATAAATTATATCCTCCCTGGGCTGCCGGTAAGGCCGCAGCGATAAGAATACCGATTAAACAAACAGCAAATGCCGGAGCGGCAGGACCGGTTGCGACACATAAGCCAATAGCTAAACCCACTAACAATGCTGTTCCAATGATGTTGACCAATACAGCCTGGTTTAAAAGGTGGCCACGTTTTGATTTGATATTGAAAACTTGCTTGTAGAGAGAATCGAAATTTTCTTTGAGTGTTTTATTTTGGGGATCATCAAGTTTTAGAGCATTGCTGATATCTAACTTATTTAATGAGTGGTCTTCTTTGAGTGTTTTTAGCGCCTGAGCCTGGGCTTGTACATTTCCAACTCTTCCAGCTTCAAGATATCCTTCAAGGAGGTCTCTAACCACGGGGCTGGTTTCTACTTCATGACTAACTTCTTCCATATGGAGCGCTATGCCAGTATCACCTGGAGCACTTTGATTGGCGATAGGGGAATAATCTGGACCCGATACACCTGAATACGCCGGAATTGCTCCGTGGATACTAGCCATAAGACCCCCAAATAATATAATATATTCTTATATACTAAATTATATTGGGTTAGTCTTTGTTAGTCAACTTTAATTAACAGCGAATTAGTTATTTAGTCACTTTCATTAACTGAATTGATTTTAACACATTTTCCTCGGTAATTTCCCCTTCACCCTGGAATTTTTTTCCCTTTTTTTCAGCGCGGTTAACGATGACTAGGGTTGGGGTCCGTTCGATATTAAACTGTTTGGATAAATGTTTAAAATATTTGATGCCTGTGCTTACTTCTGTGTAGTCGAGTTGTTTGTATTTAATCCCATATTTTTTTGCGATTTGTTCTACTTGATTATCGCTTGGAGATTTAGTTTTTTTGGAAAGTTCTGTTAGGGCATCTCTCAATTTAAAGTAATCTTTTTTGTTATAGGTGATGAATGAGAGGTTATAGGGAGTAAAATTTAAGGTTTCAGGGTGAATAGCCATGTCGACAAAGTAAAACTTTGCCTTAGCAGCAACTTTCGGAAACATCGCTTCAATAGCAGGTTCGATTTGGCGGCAAGCGGGACATAGCCAATCGGTGAAAAAGTAAACTTCAACGGGACTATTTTTATCTCCGAACGCTAGTGTTGTTTTTAGGTCGCTTTCTTCGGCAGCAAGCCGGTCAAATTTAGCAAATCCAAATGAGGCTGTTAAAAATCCTGTGATCAACGCAAACGCCACCACGGAACTCCCAAAAAATTTATTCATTTTTAATTCCTGTAAAGTATGTTGATAAACTTCGACGAGCGTGCCCAATGTTGCCGCTGCGATGCAGCCGGCGATTGCCAGGCAGACAGGGCACCAGTGCCCGATAATTGCTTTTTGAGCGTAAATAAACATCCCCTCTGCACCTAAAGCCCCAACGAGACCGAGTAATATTAAAAACTGTAACTTGGGTCTATTACACGCTATCAAATGACCTACGAGCAATAGCACAAAGAAAGGAATCCCGATTTCTTCAAATTTTAATCCCCAAAGTCGGTATTCGTGGGCCGAGGCGCAGTCTGTCGAACAAAGATGAAGCATTGAAATAACGGATAAAACTAAACCTGCAACTAAGGCTGCGCCAACAACCCAAAAGTTCCATGGACGTTTCTGTGTAATTTCACTCATTTTCACCTAGCGAGTATTGGTTTTAAAAAATAAACTATGTATTTTTTATCTTGTTTTTGTCAACCACAGATCTCACAGTAGACAATCAAGAACAATAGCCACAGTCTCTCCGTGGTAAAATTGTTCTTGATTGTCTACTTTGAGATCTGTGGGAGATGTGTTTTCGGAGGTGACTCAGTGGTGAAGAACAAGCTCTCCGCCCTCGAGGCGGTACTGTGAGTCACAGAGTTTGGCTAACTCCGGGTCGTGGGTCACGACGATTAAGCTTTTGTTTTCTGTTTTCACATAATTCAAAATGATATTATGGATATGAGCGGCATTGGCTTTATCGAGGTTGCCCGAAGGTTCATCCGCGAGGATCAGGTCAGGGCTGTTGCATAAAGCACGGGCTTCTGCTACACGTTGCTTTTCTCCACCTTACAATAATTTTGTGTGGAAGTGCGCGCTATCAGCAACACCGACGCTTTCCAGAAGGTCTAAAGCTCGATTATAGCTTAGAGAGCCTCTATGGGTGGGTTTTTTGCCGATTTTTGCGGGCATTAGAACGTTTTCCAGTGCGGTATAGTCTTCAAGGAGATGAAAAGATTGAAAAACGAACGCAATATGTTGATTGCGGATTCTGCTTTTGTTTTTACTATTAAGTTCGTAGCCTGCGATAGAGAGCTGTCCGGAACAAGCATCTTCTAGGGTTCCTAGGATTTGTAGCAGAGTGCTTTTCCCTTGGCCTGATCGGCCGATGATAGCCACGGATTCTCCGGGATTCACCGTGAGGGAAACGCTCTTTAAGATTTCGACTTCATTGGGATAATAAAATGATTTTTTTAGGTTTTTTGCGATAAGAGTAGGATTCATGTTATTCGGCCCTCAATGTTGAAGAGGGTTTTAATAGGCACGCCTTAACAGCGGGGATGATTCCTGCTAGTAACGAGATCACTCCTGTGACGCCAACAACAAACATGAAAGCTTCCAGACTAATTTCTGAAGGGAGAGTTTCTCCATAAAACACCGGATTAAACATTTCGTATCCCTGAACCCAGCTAATCAAATCGATAAGACCCTGCAGATTGTTTAAGGTGAATAAAGCCGCTAAAGTCCCTACAATACTTCCCATAACCCCCATCACAATCCCACAAGTGCCAAAAATAACCGTGATGCTTAGTGAAGTTGCTCCCATTGAACGGAGGATACCGATTTCTTTTTTCTTATCGTTGACTAGGATGATTAACATGGAGATGATGTTGGAGCAGGCAACAATAATGATAATGGTCGCTAGGAGGGTAAATAGTCTCTTTTCACTTCCCAACTGCATGATCAGGTCTTTAGCAAACTCATATTCTTTATAGGTCTCTATCTTCCAATATCGACTAATTCCTTTTTTCTCAAAAGCTGCCACAAGAGCCGCTTTGACTTCGTCGGCTTGATCACGCTCGACTAAATGAACGTTAATACCTGTGCTAGGGATTCGAGAGTCTTCCGAGCCCTGAGCGGATCTGACTTCTGTAACTAAATCCGGTCTTGCGATGATGAATTTTCCACCGGATGGGATGATACCCGGATCGTAAAAACCAGCGACATAAACAGGGGAGCGTTGTTCTTGGATTGCGCTGGCAGTCGCGATAAAGTATCCGATAGATCCTTGGTCTCCCACAACAACACCTGCATCCCGATAGCTCTTTGGAAGAAGAATCGGTTCGCCATAGGAGCTTGGTAAGGGGAGTCCATGGTCAAACCATAGGGGGGAATCAGGAACGGCTTCATAATGAACTGCAGTAAGTGAGGATAGGGGAACAACACGTGAAATGGGAGTGTTTTGCAGGGTAAAATGAATTTCAAATTGTTCGTGTACGGGGATCACCACAAGTTGTTCGTGGTAGATGGCGTATGTTGGAACTCTTGGATCGATTTCTATTCCCTCAGGAAAAAACTTTGCGTTAGCTGAAATTTTCAACTGTCCTTTCTCGGCTCTAAAACCGATAGAATGACTGGCGATCAGATCAGAGGACGCTGTTTCGGAAGGGATTAATATTTTAATCAAAAGTGAGTCTTTATAAAGACCAAGCGCCTGGAAGGTTGCAGCTTCCGTAAAAATTTCATTCGGCAGATAGAGGAGATCGTTTTTTAGTCTGGCGATCTGTAAGTTGGCAGCTTTGGAAAAATCAAGTGATTTTTCATCCGAATTTGCTGTTAGGGTATCGTCATGGGCACGGAAAGCAGACCGGTGTAAATTCGCAATTCCCGCTTGGGTGATTGGAAGGACAGAGTCGTTAAGTAGGGTGTTATGGGAGTCATAAGATCCGAGAAAAATTGATTGGTCGATCACTGATCTTCCACCCTTATCAAGGAATAACCGGAGCTGTCCTCCGCCGATTTCATAGACAGAACCATTGGGGTGCTGAAATTTTTTATCCAGGTGTTGAATTGTGCTGAAAGCAAGCTTTACAGGGTCTTTGAGAATCCCTTTTTTATCCAAATCAGGAGCTTGCCATTCAGGGGAAAGTTCTTCGTCCACAGCAGCGTCATAGGGGTCAGTGACCTCTGAATTCAGCTTTTCAGTCAGCGTCTTCTGCTGATAGTCGGAATTGCTGCTAATGGAATCGATGTTGTAATAATAGGAACGGTAATAATCTTCTGTAGGAGTAATTCGGACGGGCGCAGTCAGAGCGATCATTTTGTCGATCCAGCTGTTAGTTAACCCGTTCGTGACAGAAAAAAAAACGACAACAAGCCACACCACTAGGGCGATGACTAAGATGGAAATGAGAGAGATGATAGAAACAGAAAGCTGTCGCCAACGAGGCGTTAGATACTTGATGGCGACAGATAATTCAAACATGCAACTCTACTTTGTTTCCTTAAACTCCACATGCTCACGCACAACAGGATCGTATTTATTCAACGAGATTCTGCCTGGAGTCGAACTCTTGTTTTTAATGGTATAGTAAAAAAAGTGGCTTTTGGTACTTTTCAACTTGATTTTTTCACGCTTGCTAGCCATGTGTTAAGCTCCGATATAATGTCTTTCTAGTACGGTATCATAACACGACAATACTTTACATAAAAGAGAAAAGTAAAAGGACGTGAAATTTCTTTTATTTGTCTATATCAAGTTACCTAACACCACTTGAGGATGCCGCTGAGCTTGAAGCGGCAAAAGGTTGAACCGTGGTGATCGATAAGCACATGTCATCGTCGCTGTGCGGCAATGCCATATTCATTAAATTTTCCGCCGATAATTCTTCGCCTCCATAAAGCATTTCGAAACCTATTTGAAACATGGCAAGTCGCGCTTCGGATTCAACAGTTTTAAAGGAAAGAGAGGGTTGCGATGGATTTTTCATCGTTTCTACAGTTCGAGCTAGCAGTTCGTTAGACAGGTTGCCCTCACCAAACGCTTCTTTTATGGTGGCTGACAATTTTTCTCTCGAGAAAGATTGCTGGAATATTAAAGCATTTAAACCGGTCTCGATAAAGTTTATCTCTTTGTTAAGTTGAGCAATCTGAGATTTGGAATCAAGCTTTTGTTTTTCTAACGCCCCGCGGGAATCTTTGATGGAGGTTTTTAAATTTTTTTTACTTATAAATTGATGTGCCTTTAGGCTTGATAGCTGAGCTTCCGCATCTGAAATATTCTTTTCAGTCTCAGAAATGCTTTCCTTTAAGGAAGTGATTTTCGATTTTAACTCTAAGGATGCTTGTCTATTTGCAGCAATTTCCTTGTTTGTATTGATCAAAGTCTCACATTGACTTTTCACGGCGGGGATATTGAACAATTGACTAAGCAGCGTTGAGGTTAGGGTTTCATTTGCCGCTTTTGCAACAGTCTCGACTGTAGGATTTTCAAACATCCCTCTCTCAACACATACTTGATAGAAAAGATCGCGGATCGCTTCTTTTTGAGTATTGTCTTCGACATTTGGATTTGCGTCTAAATAATTTTGCGCAATTATTACAAACTCTTCACCAAGACCTGTGGTACGGAAACTTTGGTTTATCCCCTCTGCGAATTCCTCTATTTTTGCTTGTTTATTTTCAATATTTTCCAATAGAAGTTCCTGAGCGTTTCTCGCAGGACGCCAGACTCCCTGTTTGCCGGAGGCGATGATATCATCAATTAAGGGTTTGCGGTGAGTGCCTTCTAGCTCACTGAGTTCTTTGGGGGGGATTTTGTTGAATAGATTTTCTAGGAGCGTATCCAGAAAAACAGCTTCGCATGAATCGCATATTCCATCGGTGATCGTAATGATTTTTGTGCCCGGAGGAGTTTGCGCAGATAGGATTTGTTGGTTGGATTTTCCTTCAAAATCAAAAAACATTTGGTGTTGATTTGTCTTTTTTTCACCAGGAGGAATGATCACAACAGCGCCGTCAGTATACGACATGACAAAAGCTTTGTCATTTACCGTCATTACAAACATACCGCCTCCATCAAAACTATCTTGAAGAGTGTTGTGATGTTTTCTGAAAATATTATTAATATTCTCCTCGGTCATGTTTTGAGGGTCTAGCCCCTTAAGAGATTCTCCTATGTTTTTCTCGAATTCTGCCATGGCTTGGACTCGCGGCTCCCTATACCCCTCCGGTTTTGCGTGTGCGGTACCATCGTAGGCATATTGAATTGTGGCAGTATTTCCGTCTTTCAATCTAACTTGAAAAACTCCACCCAGGTCGATGGAGTCGCAATTCAAAACATTTTTTTCGGGGTTGCTGGGGACTCCGCATATCCCTTTAATCACTGATGCCCCAGGAATAGGTGTCTGGACCATTGCATCTGAAAGTTTTTGTTGACGCTTGGCTGGATCCATTGTGTTCCACAATGTAGAGGCGACGATAGATCCATTTAATAACGAATCCGAGATTCCTTTTTGGACATCTTCATGGCTTTCTGTTTTTCCTGATGCACTGCTTGAAGGAGCTTCAGGGGTCTGTGAGGAGATCAGGTTTTGTAAACCCGGAGGAAGGATCATTTTTTCGCTAGCGGTGAGGTTCTGAGTAGCCAGGTACTTAGCAACAACAGCCGGATCGGCAATAATCGTTGTAGCTTGATCGACTTGTCCTGAAGATAATTTTTGGAAAATTTCCCTCTTTTGCGGTGTTCTGGATTCGACTAAAGCACCTAACACCTCGCATTTTACTGCGCAATTTCCCTTTTTTATTTCAAGGTAGAAGATTGGTTTTGTTAAATGTTTTTCATTTTCTGGGATATTCGGGTAGTCTTTCGTCAATAAGGCTTTAAATTCTTCTATCGCTGAGGTGACAGTGTTGTCAGAACGATGAGCCGATTGCTCTATTGAGGAAGAAGAAGATGCTTGGGATCTGGTTTCAGTTCGATTTCTGACAGATACATCCGCAAATTTAGCCGCAGGCGAACCCACCAAAGATTCCTTTCGAGCGCGTAAACCGGTCAGGGTTTCTTCTGAATTGATGAAATTTGCTTTACCCTTCCCTTTATCGGCTCCAAGAATATTTGGATTCTGTACTTTAACAGCTTCACTTAAAGACTCTGTTGGGGGTTTGTTTGTAATATTTTGTCGGGCCTGTGCCAAATGATCGCGAACTGCGCCAAGTCTTTTTTTATCATTTTCTGTAAGTGGCGCGGCTTTGCCGAGTCTTTTTACGATTGCTTCAGGCATCGGAGATTCATTTTTCTCCGCCTTACGTACAGGGGATGGTGTTTGGTTGTTATCTTTTAAAGTGTTTATTAGGCTTCCCTTATCTTTGCTTGAGGCTGCAGCCCCCCTGCCCTGATTAGGTTCGCTTTTATTTGTGTGTTGGATTGGACGCGCAGAGGAGGATTCTGATGATAACGGACCCATATAAAACCTCGCTAATGTCTAATAAAGACAGTTTTAATTAGATAAACACGTTGTTACCTATCTTTATTTTAGTTCTTTGTTTTTATTGATATCAACTATCTTTATGGTTTTTTTATATTACTACACGCATTATTAATGCAGGAACGGAGAGTTTGAGAAGCGAAAGCAAACTGGATCTCTATTTTTTCACAGCCTCAGAACGATAATCCAAAAATTTCTTTTTCGATCGTTAAGGTTTCTTTACACAGAGCCGAGGGTTCTTCCGTTACGTTCGTGGAATTTTTAATACTTTCGGGTAAATGTTTAATGCTTTTTTGGATGAGTTTGGAGAAAGGAGTAAATATCGCATGTTTTTCAGCTAACCTATCTAATTTTCTGCTGTATTGAAAAGCATCATATTTTAGCATTAGGTCGCAGGAGAAATTTTTAGCTCCGGAGCTCGCAATCAACCCAAAATCAATTGTTGCTAACGTCAGGGCAGGGGGAGGGTTTTCTGTGAAGGTTGCCCATAGGACGAACGAGCCTGCGGCAATAATGCAGCATTCACGGAAAAATTGCCGGGCTGCCAGTTGGATTCGGCTGTTTATGGCCCGATTGATGATCTCTTTGATTTCATTCTTAAGAGCGAAAGCGTTCTCGTTTGGTTGCTCCCAGTCTTGGATCTCAATGACAAAAAAGACTCCCATATTATCTCCTTAAGGATCAGAAATCATCAACATGAGCTTTTTAGCGTAAAGCGCGTGGTACAAAAGTCCTTTGGAGCCCATTCCGCCTATGGCAAAGCTATTGCGCGTCAGTTGCTTCAATAATGGGCGATGTCCCGCGGCAGAGGCGCGTACTCCGGCTCTGCAGGAGATAATAGGCATTCCAGTTAAAAATGGAAGCATAGAATAAATTTTAGGAAGGATTTCTCGGGAAGCATAGTCTAGGTCGGGGATATCATCATTTCTGTCCCGCTCGTAGGTTGATCCCACGATGCAGCTTTTTTGGTCGATTCCCATGACTGCGTACATTTTTGACGAAATCGGAAGGGGAAGCGGCGGCTCATTTTCGGGCCATTCAATTTCTAGTAACTGACCGCGAACCCGGTGGATGCCCGGCATGTCGGCTCCGGTCGCCCAGACCACCAAATCGGCATCCGCGGTACTTTCAAGTGCGGTGTTATGAAAAACAGCGCCAAATTCTTTACAAACTCCCCAAAGACCTTGTAGGTAAAGGTTCGTGTAAACAGCGCAACCCTCCCGAATCCAAAGGGCTTTTCCGTCCCAAGTCACTTGATCCGGCCACATCTCGGCACTTTTGGGGAAATCATGTAACTGTTCAGCAGTCAAGGCCGGCCGGGTGAGGCCGCCTGTCGTACGCACTGATCTTCCTAGGAATTCCTCGACCATCTTCAGCATTTGAAGAGTCTCTTGCATCCCTTGATCGGCCTCGGGAGATTTTTTTGCAACTTCTCCGGCAAACTGATGCAGGAGCCCAGCCGCTATCCCCGAAGTGCCTTTGCCGATCGGTTTAGGATCGTAAAGATCTACGCGCCACCCTTGCATTGATAAATGATAGCAAACCGCTAATCCGCAGAATCCTGCGCCTGCGACAAGTGCGTGTGGTTTGGCTTTCTGAGGCATGAGTAAAATGTTCCTAATTGCTGTAAATTAAAGGTTTGGAGTTAAGGATTGCAAAGAGGCTTTGAAAAAATAGGGGGCTCGTTCGAGTAAAACAATGCTTAACTAAAGAATTATGGCCCATTAGGAGATTAACCTCAAATAAACTTGAAAACAGGAATCTACTAGAGTCTACTCATGACATCAATTATCTATTCCTATTATGATGAATTAAAGCGTTATGGAGTTGTCTATGGAAGAGAAAAGAGAGATCTGGAGTCTATTGTCGGTCTTAGGATCCGCGATTGCGGCGGCGATAATATTTGCGGCATTCATGATTCATTATTACGGGCCATCCGGAGAGTATAAAGTGAAAAACATTCTGCTTTCCCCGGAAACAACGGAAAAATTGGATTTCCACGATGGTTCCGAGGGTGGTAGATTTAGGTTTGACCATGCCGAATTCCGCTATTATGATGATGAGACAAAGTCTTGGAAAAAAATAGTTTTAGATGCTCAAGCATATAAGACAGTTTATCATTTGCTTGAAAATGAATCCAGCATAGGCGATGTACAGCCGGAAGTTATCGCTGAATTCAATCTGCCCAACCCCGCGACTATGACGCTGTTGGTAAGAAATGAAAAGGTAGTTAGAGTGTTCCAAGAAGTTGTTTTTGTAAAAGATGGTGATTACTATCGCGTGATGTTGAGGGGGAGTGATCCTATCGGGAACTGGGCCTACTTCAAACAGCGGAAAATTTACGATCATGTGTTTCACGCATTGATTCCTGCGGAGTCAAAATGAGTAACGCACGCTTATTGTTTTTAGGGACTGGTGGCTCTATGGGCATTCCGGTGGTGGGATGCGCCTGTAAGGTTTGTCGCTCCGCGAATCCCAAAAACCATCGGATGCGTCCATCCGTGCTCCTAAATTATCCCGGAAAGCAAGTGCTGATCGACTGCGGTCCGGATTTTCATCAGCAAGCGCTCCGGTACGGCATTAGGCATTTAGATGGTCTCATTTTAACGCACGCCCACAATGATCACATTGCGGGATTGGATGAACTGCGTGCTTTATATATGGTGAGCAAAAAACCTCTGCAGTGTCTTTTGTCGAAAGAAACTCGATTTGATATCAGCAAGCGGTTTGATTATTTGATTAAACCACCCGTAGAGACAGCGGGGATTAAAGCGCTTATCTCCAAATTAGAGTTTATCGATATTCCCGACGAAGAATGTACTGTAGAATTTCAAGGTGTTGTTTGGGAGGTTTTTACTTACCGGCAAATCGGAATGAAGGTAAGTGGATTCCGTTCGGGTTCATTCGCGTACCTTACGGATATCCGCGACTATTCGGATTCTATTTTCTTAAAATTGCAAAACCTTGATACTCTAGTGATCAGCGCGCTTCGTTTTACACCTTCTCCCTTTCATTTAACGGTGGACGAGGCCATAGAATTCGCAAGAAAAATTGGGGCCAAAAATACTTACCTAAATCACATAGCGCACGAACTCGATCACGATATCGCGGCTGCCTATTTACCGCCCGGCATAGAATGCGCCTTTGACGGCATGGAAATTAATGTTAAACTAGTACTCTGTAAAGAAAGTTAAGATAAGGATCTTCATGGAAACAAAACCAACACCCTCTGACAAATTGCGCGATACTGATGAATCCATAGCGCAAAAGGCGCTTTTAGTCGCTACTTTCAATGGGTCTAATCAACGCGCGCTTTGCGAAGAGCACTTACAGGAGCTTTCTCTCTTAGCCGATACTTATGGAGTAGAGGTCGCAGGACGATTCCCTTGCCAAAATAAAAAATGCGATGCAGCCACTTATATCACCTCCGGTAAATTGGAAGAGCTTAGACTGCTTGCTGATGAGCTTGCCGCAAACCTAATCATTATTGACGAAGAGATTTCCCCAAGCCAACAAAGGAATCTGGAAGCTGTTTTCCAACGCCCAGTGATGGACCGCACAGAAGTGATTTTAGGAGTGTTCGCGCAAAGAGCGCAAACGAAGGAAGCTCGCCTGCAAATCGAGCTGGCTCGAGTAAAGTACCAGACCCCGCGATTAAAAAGGCTATGGTCCCATCTTTCCAGACAACACGGTTCCGGAGGCGGAGGGGGACACCAAAAAGGGGAGGGTGAAAAGCAAATCGAGTTAGATAGACGGATGCTTCAATCTCGCATTGAGCAGCTTCAAAACGAGCTTGAAGAAGTTAAAAACATTCGGGAGACACAACGAGCCGCACGTGTCAGGTCCGAGATCCCTGTTTTTGCCATCATCGGCTATACAAACGCCGGCAAGTCAACCCTTTTAAACGCTCTGACTAACGCCGGTGTATTCGTCGAAGACAAACTCTTTGCCACCTTGGATACAACAACCCGGAAGTTCAAGCTTCCGAACAATCAGGAAATTCTTCTTATTGATACCGTGGGCTTTATTCGTAAGCTTCCTCACCTTTTGGTAGCGGCATTTAAGAGTACTTTAGAAGAGGCTATTCAGGCCGATATCCTAATCCACCTGATCGACGCAAGTCATCCCATGGCTGAAGAACAAATCCAAGCCTCCATTGAAGTCCTAAAGGAGTTAGGGGCCGAGAAAAAACCAATTATTACCGTCTTGAATAAAATGGATAGGCCGGAAGCAGTCGCGAATGCGGCGAAATTGAAACTGTTGTTTCCGAATACGGTTCTTATTTCCGCAACCGAGAAGATGGGTTTTGAAGATCTTCAAGATGCGATGATTCTGGAAATGTCTAAGTTTCGCAAGGAGATCACTCTTAGGGTTCCCCAAAGTGAATATCATGTGATTAGTCAGGCTATGAAGTTGGGGAATGTTCTCAATCAAGATTACGACGAAAATGATGTGGTGCTTAGAGTGGATCTACCGAGCGCAATTGCCGATAAACTTTCGAAATATATTGTAAAATGAACTACTCGGTGCTAGATCTTCCCACTCACGAACGTCCTAGGGAACGATTGCAAAGGTACGGCGAGGAAACAATGTCCTCCGCAGAACTTGTTGCGATCCTCCTAGGCAGCGGAACCCGTTCTGTTCCAGTGTTGCAGCTTGCCCATTCCCTGATCGCGCAATTCGGTACGCTTCAAAAAATGGCGACAGCATCGATAAAGGAATTATGCGAGGTTAAAGGAATGGGGCTGGCAAAATCTTTGCAGCTGAAAGCCGCCTTTACCCTAGGCGCTCGCGCCAGGCTTGGAGATTGCCCGCCAAACCCTAAAATTGAACATCCTTCGCATGCTTATAATTATATTAGGGAGAAAATCGCGCATAAAGGTCAAGAGTACTTTGTCGCGATTTTCTTGGATGCTCGCGGTCAGGTGATTACTGAAGAAACGATTGCTGTGGGGTCCGTTTCAGAAGTAACAGTTCATCCGCGCGAGGTCTTTCACCCAGCCATACGCCATCGAGCTAGCGGGATAATATTAGCCCATAATCACCCTAGCGGAGATATTTCTCCGTCGATGGCCGATCAAGAGTTGACCCGCGAACTGATAAAGGGAGGGGAGTTGATAGGGATTGCGATCCAGGATCATTTAATTGTCTCATCTACCGGATATTTTTCATTCCGTCAGCAGGGTCTAGTTTTCTAATTTCCTCTTACTTGAAAAAGCTGCTCGCATGTCTGATGATCTCTGTTTTTTTCTTTTGTTTACCATTTATTTATATTACAATTAATTATGTGAGGTTGAGTGTGTAGTTTTTGTTTTTTTAAGAGGTTTTATAATGAACGGATTAGATAATAGAACAAAAAGAACCTAAACGAATGAATATAGAGCCGCGAGCAATCCAACTGCCGGAATAGAATCAAAACAGACAGTTGAGTCGTCCAAAGTAACTTCAGTTTTTACCTCAATGATGGGGATTGCGACAAAATTTATAGAAGGAGCGAAAGGCGTCGCATTTTCCGCTGTTGTCACGAGTGTTATCACGGCATTTAACTATAAATACCCCAACATAAAAGAAAATCTTCGTGAATTAATCATTAATTTCCATAAAGAATCAGGAGTGTCGATTCGAGAAATTAGGTTTTTGACTGATGAAATTGATAAGCTAGCACCTCAACTGCTGGAAAAACTTCCGTCGGAAATTCGAAATGAACTGAAGGAGCCGGAGATGGTTCTTCGCTTCGTCGGGTTAACTCTTTTTAAAAACATCATCTCTAACTACAAAAACAGTACAGCCTATTCCGATACCCCAGAGGGAAATAAAGACCTTGTTAGCAAGGCGATTTCCGGCGCTTTAAATGGGATTTTAGGAAAATTACGAATTTCAGAAAACAGCGCTGTTCTGAATACAAAAGATGTTATGGATGCAGCCATCGAAGCGGTGCTTGGGGGTAGCGATACCGCTATATTGATACCGGGTGAGACCTATGTGATAAAACAACTCGTCAATCTGCTCTTGAGGCCTACTGTTGATGAATTTGTTGCAGATTATATGGTAGTCCAAAACGATACAAGCGCTGTGACAATGGGGGTTCGCATTCTTTCTGAGTCGGTGATGAAAAAGATGGAAGCAAACGAAATGTCCAATTTGGCTGAATATATGCCATCTTCAGCCCTTGACGCATTACCGGAAGGTGAACAGAGAATGTTTTTTCAAAGCCTCCTGGAGGGAACTCTTCGCCACATCAATCCCACTGAAACACCTGAAATCATTAGATATGCCGAGGGAAAAATTT
>CAZENM010000018.1:0-22827 GCA_964513575.1 uncultured bacterium
GCAATTCATTTCTTGGAAGGCTTTTAGGCTCAAGTATAGATCGTGTTTTTATACATTTTTTGACAGGCCAGATGGGGCCCAAAACAACGGTGACCGTTTAGCAATTTATATCGCACCCTCGGAGCTCCGAAGGTGCGACACAAGCTGCTATGTTGACACCTTTGTCTCTGATGGAATTTTAATTATAGCTGTGATTTTAGTTACGTCGTAATCCTTCAAAACTCGAAATTTACTAATTAAAACAGTTGCTCATTTGAACGATTAACCAAAAAACATTAATTTAATATGATCTTGTTGACAAAAAACCAAAGGCTATGGCATTCTTTGCTTTAAGTTTATTAAAACTTGTGAGAGTACCTGATTAAGCATTCCTAAAAAAACTTAAAAAGCAACACTCACAAAAAAACGTTCACAACCAAAAGAAAATTGTATTTAAAACAAAAAAAGGAGAAATTCATGTCATCTTTAACTCATTTAAGTTCCCACTTTAATAGAGCTGTTCACTTCGCAGAAGTCAACACAGTAGGCTACAAAGCAAACACCAAAGAATTCTTTAAGGGATTTTTGTCAAAAA
Source organism: uncultured bacterium (assembly GCA_964513575.1). GTDB lineage: Bacteria > Chlamydiota > Chlamydiia > Chlamydiales > Parachlamydiaceae > CAMFKA01. Next base: position 575 of record CAZENM010000018.1, read on the forward strand.
GAATTAATTTTGTTAGCGCTACATTAGATTCCGCAGTAAAATTAATTGGAGCACTTGCATTAACTGTAGTCTCAGGACTTACAGCTCTTGCTACCAATGGACTTGATATCATTGGTAACATGGCAAGACTTCGACATCCATTAACGAATTTGAAATTCCAAAAAGACGCACACAGATGTAAGAACGTCGCTCAACTGACTATTATGCATGGAATATCAACATTAATTTCCTTAGTTGGGGTCGTTGCTCCTATGGGTGCTGTAAAAATCGATGATTACTTAAGAAGCTAACAATAAGCTAGGTAACCTTTGAAAAAAGGAACCCGTTAGCCGGTATGACAATTCTTTAGGATTGTCATACCGGTTTTTTTTGCCCTGTCATTATAGCTTCACCCCCGCAAATGAGTACCTAAGCTAGGAAAAGTTAAAATCTGTTGTTAAACTGATAACATTGTTCTATCAGCATTTTAAGAATCATATCATTATATTAGGCGAAACGAAGGAGCCCAAAACAATGGTGACCGTTTAGCAGTTTATATCGTGTCCTCGGAGCTCCGAAGGTACGATATAAACTGCTATGTTGGCACCTTTGCCTTTGATGGCATTTTAATTATAGCTGTGATTTTAGTTACGTCGTAATTCTTCAAATTTCTCAATTTACTAATTAAAATAGCTTATCATTTGCACGACGAACCCAAAAAAAACATCAATTTAATATGCTCTTGTTGACAAAAAATCAAAAGCTATGGCATTATTTATTGTAAATTCAATAAAACTTGCGAGAGTAGCTAATTAAGCAGTCCTTTAAAAAAACTTAAAAAGCAACACTCACAAAAAACCGTTCACAGCCTAAAGAAAATCGTATTTATAACAAATAAAGGAGAAATTCATGTCATTTTTAACTAAATCAAGTACCCACTATGATAGAGCTGTTCAATTCGCAGAAGTCTCCACAGTAGGCTACAAAGCAAACACCAAAGAATTCTTTAAGGGATTTTTGTCTAAAAGAATTAATTTTGTTAGCGCTACATTAGATTCTGCAGTAAAAGTAATTGGAGCACTTGCATTAACTGTAGTCTCAGGACTTACAGCTCTTGCTACCAGCTCGCTTGACATCATTGGTAACATGGCAAGACTTCGACATCCATTAACGAATTTGAAATTCCAAAAAGATGCGGAAAAATGTATGGACACCGCTTTGCTGACTATTGTGCATGGAGTAATAACATTAAACTCCCTGGTTGGAGTAGTGGTTCCTATGGGTGCTTTAAAAATCCACGAACAGTTCTAAGGTTCATTCCTTTTAGGTACTCTTGAAATAAAGAATCCGATTAGCCGGTATGACAGTTTTTTAAGACTGTAATACCGGTTTTTTTGCTTCGCAAATTTTCAACAATAAACACCAAAGTCTATTCTAGTACTGCGCTAAGTCTGGAGGACTGGAAAATCTCAACCCTCCGGGCTTAGCACATTCTTAGGTAGGTTTATCATTTCTAACCGAGTCCAGAAGGGACCAATGGTGTCAACTTAGCATTTTAATTACAGCTATGATATTAGTTAATTTGTAATTCATCTAATTTTTTGATTTATCAATTAAAACAGTTGCTCATTTGCACGATGAACAAAAAAAACATTAATTTAATATGATCTTATTGACAAAAAATCAAAAGCTATGACATCATTTACTTTAAATTTACTAAAACTTGTGCGAGTAGCTAATTAAGCAGTCCTTTAAAAAAACTTAAAAAACAACACTCACAAAAAAACGTTCACAACCAAAAGAAAATTGTATTTAAAACAAATAAAGGAGAAATTCATGTCATTTTTAACTATATCAAGTACCCACTATGTTAGAGCTGTTCAATTCGCAGAAGTCTCCACAGAAGGCTACAAAGCAAACACCAAAGAATTCTTTAAGGGATTTTTGTCAAAAAGAATTAATTTTGTTAGCGCTGCATTAGATACCTCAGCTAAAACAATTGGAGCACTTGCATTAACTGTAGTCTCAGGACTTATTGCTCTTGCTACCAGCGCGCTTGACATCATTGGTAACATGGCAAGACTTCGACATCCATTAACGAATTTGAAATTTCAAAAAGATGCAAAAAGATGTATGGAGATCGCTTTGCTGACTATTGTGCATGGAGCATTAACATTAAACTCCTTGGTTGGAGTAGTGGTTCCTATGGGTGCTGTAAAAATCGAGAAACTCTTCTAAGGTTCACACCTTTTAGGTACTCTTAAAATAAAGAATCCGATTAGCCGGTATGACACTTCTTTTAAGACTGTCATGCCGGTTTTTTTTTGCCCTGTCATTTTAGCTTCACCCCGCAAATGAGTACCTAAGCTAGGAAAAGTAAAAATCTGTTGTTAAACTGATAACATTGTTCTATCAGCATTTTAAGAACCATATCATTATATTAATAAATAATTTACTCATTTACAAGATAGTCCATAACTAACAATAAAACCTCATTTTTTTTTACATAAACTTATTGACAGTTATCAAAACACACTTTATGATTCACTTTAATTTAACATAACCATCCAACAACAATCTTTATCACACTACTTAAAAAAACAATTTTTTAAACAAAAAAGGGTAAATTTTCATGTCAATAAAAAGATTAGGCAACCATTTTAATAAAGCTATCCAATTAGCTGAGGTAAATACAGAAGGATTTAAAGAAGGCGCTAAAGAATGCTTTAAAGGCTTTCTTGCAAAAAGAATTCGTTTTGCCGGAGCTGCTGTAGAAGGTGCACTTAACACAGTTGGAACGCTTGCATTAGCTGTTGGAAGTTTATTCTCTGCTGTTATCTCTAACTCATTCGACGCAGTGAGCAATATGACTAGATTGCACAAGCCTTGGACAAGTATCAAACTTGGTCGTGATTTAGATATATCCCTCACTAGATTTAGAGCTTCTCTAACTCAAGGATGCGCTACCGTAATCAGTCTCGTCGGCGTAGTGGCTCCTATAGGTGCCGTAAAGCTCCACCATTTTTTTTCACCTCCCCGTACTTCTTTACGTAGGCTTTGAAAAGAGGAACCTGTTAACCGGTATGACAGTTTTTTTAAGACTGTCATAACGGTTTTTTTTTACTTTATTTTTTTGCGAGTTTTATGGGCTAAAAAGAACTAAACCTTTCCATTGACAACATCCTAGGGGACATTTAAAATCCAATAATTGTTTAAAAAAATTTTAAATACTCTCAAAACATCAGGTTGGTTATGTCTTCAATTCCAGGTACATCTAAAGAAAAAAATTCTTTTAACTTCTTTGAATTCGCCAACCTTGGAAGAGAAAAGCAATTAAAACAGATGGAGGAGTCCAATTCTTCCGAAATCTTCGAATTATTTTCGTCCGTTTTTGCCCAAGAAAGCTCACCTGAAACAAATAGCATAAAAAATTTAGTCCTTCGAAAGGTTCTTATCTTAAAAGGCAAAAAGTTTATCCAAAAGGAGCAGCTACAGAAGATTACAGAGATCTGCCTAAAGGTTTACCCCTCTTTACAGCACGAAGAAGAAGTTGGGCTTAAAAACGCATTGATTTACTTCCTTGGCGACAAAATCAATAAAAACAGCGTGATGGATCTCATTGTTTTTGCTAGAGAAATCAAGTCTTCCCACCTCATGGAACAGTGTTTATCATTCATCACTATCAAAACCAATATCTCACTCTCATGCAACGATTTCGGCCCTATTGATGTTGCCATAAGGGCTTTGAATAGCGATGCGGAACTCGATCACCTTATGCAATACCTTCCTAAACTTAAAAACACAATCGGCCCCGAAAACATTCGTGTTCTAATCACCCCGGGAAGTTCCCTATCGCTTGAAAATTTGAGTTTATTTCTAAACAACAATCGGGATTGTCTCTATTCGCTCGAACTGAGCACCAAAGAAGTTCGAGACGCAGAATTAACCGAACTATTGAACCACTGCTTTAACCTTCAACATTTGTTAATAAAATCGATCCACATTACTAGCGAAAGCTTAGTGCAAATAAGCCATCTTACCAACTTGCGTACACTTAACCTTTCCGGCTGCAAGCAGGTTACCGACATCCCCCCACTCACGACCCTTACAGAACTACGCAGCATTGACCTGTCCTGGTGCTCAAAACTTACCAACCTCCCGGAACTTAACACTTTAACGCGACTGGAAATCCTTAATCTTTGCTGGTGTAGAGATCTGAAGACTCTACCGGAACTCAACGCTCTAGTAAACTTACTCACCCTTAATCTTTCCAGATGTACATCTCTTACCGAGCTTCCAAATATTTCCAGGCTGGTGAACTTGGTAAACTTGAATCTCGAATGGTGTAAGGACCTTAAAACCCTCCCCGAACTTATTACCCTGACGAAATTAGAAGTTCTACTCCTCAATCAATGCACGGGGCTTCTTTTGCTTCCCGATCTTTCTACATTAACCCGGTTGCATACACTTAACCTTGCCTTTTGCAGAGAGCTAATCCAATTTCCAGAACTTCACAGACTGACAAATCTTGAAGTACTAAATCTTAACTGTTGTCTTAGAGTGTGCACAATTCCCGACTTAGGAGCCCCTGCTAAACTTAAAACCCTAAACCTCTCGAATTGCCCAAACCTTTCTCTCGAAACAAAGCTCAAAACAATCAGTCTATTTTTAGAGGCAAATTTTGAGATAGCAAAGACTCTTCTGTCTTCGTTATCTATACAGGACACTCGATGCATCGAAGGGATTTTTGCAGAATTAGATTTAGACTATTATCTAGGACACCTCTATTATTTTAATCCGCCAAATCAAGACGTTCGGATTCATGTCCTTGAAAAACTCATCCAAATTGACCAAAATACAGCTTTTAATTATGCGAAGAATATTAAAATCGAGAACAACGATCAATTTGACGAGCTTGTTTTAAACCTTCAATTCACTAAAGAATGTATCAAAGGATGTTCCGGCTTACACAATGGCAGCCTGAATATTTCTTTCATCCTATCCTATTGCAGCGCTATTTACGATAATAATTTTAACGCCTTTAGCAGGTTATTGGACAATCCAATTGCTGGAGAACAACTAGAAAAAATCAAACAAAACCGATTACTTCAAGAATTTTTTATCTGTCACAAAGAAAAAATATGGGAAAACAATAAAACTCAACAACTAATCAAACGCCTTTATACAGCACATATAAAGGAAAATTGTTTTTTTTACCCCTTAACTGGAACCTTATTTAATGAAAATCAGGGGATAAGAATCCATTGCGCCCTTCATCACGCTTACCAACAGCCAGAGGATGCATTAACTCTTATCACCAATCTGATAGAAGCAGATATCATCGAAGAACTTCCCTATGACCTAGATATAGACTACTACAACGAAATAGGGATCGATGCTGCAGGATTAGGAAGGCAGTTTTTTAATTATTTATTTCAGGGCCTTACTCAATATAACGCCCCGAATATTCTCTTCAACAGAAGGGATAATGGTCAATACCTGCCCACACTAAGGCAAAAAATGAAAATTTCACCTGCTGAAGTGGAAGCATATTTATCACTTGGTAAAGTCATTGCCTTTTTATTCAATTTCAATAAGCGATATCCCACAGGCGAAATATTCGATCTGCAATTTTTTCAAAAACTTACAGACCTTTCACCGGACCTCATTTCTATGAGCTCGGAGAACTATCAAAAGCATCTGAGTGAATTGGATATAGGTCCTGTTCTTTATCTGTGCACATCCCTTATCGATGATGCTTGCGACACCACTAAACATTACACAGAAATGACAGATTCACAAAAAACCTTCTTCAACATCCAATTATTTTTGACGGCCGCAGATTTTGGAACTTTGCCTGCTGAATGTATTGAGATGATCAACAGAACCTATTTATACGACTTAAATCCAACAAATTTTCCCGAGATACAAAAAGAAGTTTTTAACGAATTCAAAGGAATTTATCTAAGCAATCTAGTCGCAATTCATGCTATTGCTAGGGGGATAAATGAATGGTTAATATTAACAAACTCTGTTCAGGGTGTGGGTTATCACGATAATAAATGGGAAAAATTTATTGAGATAGAACCTAGAACTCTTTACGAAACACTTCAAGGCACTCTCACGAAAAATTTATTTAAAGAATCAATAGAAATTTTTCCCCACACCAATTCAAAAGGGAGAATGCTCAAGATATGGTTATTCACATGGATCAACGCCGCCAGTATGTCGCAAATTAAACAACTTTTAACCAAAATTACAGGCTCGCAAACTATCACAGCAAATATAAAAATCTCAGTTTCCAATGAATATCAGAGCATTTTCTATACAACTTGTTATAACACTCTAAGAGTGCCGATGGGAATTGAACGACAGACTTTTTTTGCAGAGTTGGATTATATGTCTTCCAGCGACTCTCCAGAGCGATTTAACGGAATTTAATTATGGGGATGCCATCACTTGGTCAATCACTTCCTCCGAATCATCTTTTCTGCATCTCTGACAAGTTTCCTTAATAAGGCCCGGCAGCGCGCAAAGGTATTTTGTAACTGGCCCTACGGCCCCTGTAAAATAACCGATGGCCATCGTATTTTCGATAAGTTCTTCGATCTCGTCCTTAGGGGATACCAGAGTCATATTAGTGTAATGGTGTAGTGTTCGATGCGGCGTAGAATGTTTGGGTAGGAAATGGGTCTCTATCTTATCTCCTACAACTGAAATCATTTTTACGGCAGTCAACCACACCCAACAGAAAACAAAAACATCGATGGTCAATACAGCGATGAATGAAATATTTCGTACATAGGTGCCAGTCTGACGCCAAAAGACTTGTTTCCCACTATTGTACTTGGCGTCATAAAGCTCTAAAGCGCCTGATTCTTCGATGGAGTTCAGCGGCTGGGTGTTTTGCACCAATTGACGATTGTTCTTTAAATCTCGCAAGGTGCTTGTCAGGATGACAAACTCCCTTAGTGATAAAGGGGGACTTTTCAACCCCACCAATTCTGTGATCATCACGGTCACTTGCCCCCACACGTGGCCGACCACCGTCAATCCTACCCCACCTAATCGCAACCGCTCAATGTACTTTTGGGGGATTTTATATTCGACATGCTCCTGAGTAAGATCCGCTTGAATTTCGTTTAAAGTCTTAGACAACGCCATAGGAACATACACCGCAGCTGCCACAAAGACTATTGATCCGGCTACATGCCCTATTAATGCTTTTTTATAGCTTCCGCAGCAACTGGAATAGCGCACTCGCGGAGAGCGCTCCTCGGCACTGACCATAACGAGCTCCAGCTCTCCTATGGTATCCAGCGCACTTTGAATGTGGTGAGGAAAGTCAGAATGGGGCAGCAAGGGGGTCAACTCATCTTCGGAAGAAATCTCCCATAAATTTGCAGGCAAAATACTCATTTTCTACCCCCTTAGGTCAATAGCCATGTTGATTTCACTTGATCCGTGTGTACATTGGCAAATAAATTTATGCAAATCAAAAATTCAGAAACTCTTCTCGCGAATAAAGAAATGGTTTCCGTAGTTCTTAACGAATCGATATACTTGTAAAAATGAAGAAATAGGTCATTTATGAAGGCAATGCGCAAAATAGTTGTTAAAGTGGGCACCAGCACCCTCACCCAGGGGGGGCAAAAATTATCCCGCCGTTATATGTTGGAACTAGTCCAACAAATCGCCCAATTACAGACTCAGGGATTGCAAATCGTCCTTGTAAGCTCCGGGGCGATTGCCGGCGGTCGTGAGCTTCTAAACATTCCAAAAACAGATCGCTCGCTCCCCTCTAAACAGATGTATTCCTCCGTTGGACAGGTGAAGCTAATGCAAACATGGTCTGAGCTATTTTCCTTGTTCGAATTAAATGTGGGGCAAGTCCTTTTAACTCGAGATGATTTTTCCGACCGCAGACGCTATCTAAACGCCCGAGACACCTTAAATTGCTTGTTAAAACATCATGTCATTCCAATTATCAATGAAAATGATACCGTTGCCACCAAGGAGATACAGGTGGGTGACAATGATAATTTAGCTGCCCTAGTAGCAAATCTTATCGAGGCTGACACGGTCATTCTATTAACCGATCAAGAAGGACTTTTCACCGCGGACCCCAGATCCAATAAAGATGCCAAACTCATTCCACTAGTTAAACGTATCGACAAATCAATCTTTGATCTTGCCGGCGGTTCCTCGACAAACCTAGGGACTGGAGGAATGATTACAAAAATTGAAGCGGCGCAAATTGCCTCGCAATGCGGTACACGCACAATCATCGCCTCGTCTGCCCGCTCAAATATTTTAATAGACCTCGCGCTTGGGAAAAAAATCGGAACGGAATTTTTAGCCGAAATCACCGCGCGTGAAAGCCGAAAGCGTTGGCTTCTTTCTGAGAAGCGCAGAGGCATGATCCATGTGGATGCGGGAGCTGCTTCTAAAATCAGGAGTCACGGAGCAAGCCTGCTAGCGTCCGGAATCACAACCACATCGCAAGGATACGAAAGAGGCGCTGTCGTGGAAGTGATTGCTCCATCTGGAGAAGCTATCGCCGTAGGCCTTACCAATTACGACAGCCTGGAAATTCAGCAGTTGATCGGAAAACAATCCAACTGCATCGAAGATATTCTAGGGTATAGTTACGGACCCGAAATGATCCACCGCACTAATATGACTCGAATAAACCTTAAAGAGGAATCATAAGGATGAACGCGCAGGCTGATCTCATAATAATGGCAAAGGCTACCAAAGCAGCGGCATTTGAAATGTCTATGGCTTCCTCACAGCAAAAAAACCAAGTCCTCGAGACGATCATTGAAAACCTGGAAAAATCACAGGCAAATATTCTCCGCGCCAACACCGAAGACATCGCCCTCGCTAAAGCCGCCGGCTTGTCCGACGCATTGATCGAAAGACTCTCGTTAGAGAATCGACTTGAGGGGATGATCCACGATATTAGACAAGTGATCAAACTTCCCGATCCCATAGGGGAAGTCTTCGAGGAGCAAACCCTACCTAATCAACTTCATTTGGAAAAACGACGAACTCCCATCGGCGTCCTAGGAGTAATCTACGAATCAAGACCGAACGTCACCATCGATATCAGCGTTCTAGCGATCAAGTCAGGCAACTGCGCGATTTTGCGTGGAGGCTCTGAAACCCTCCACACCAATCGGGTGTTAGTCGAACTCATTCAAAAGTCACTAACCTCCGCGCAATTACCTGCCGATGCCATTCAATTTATTGACAATCCCGACCGCTCCCTAGTCAAAGAGCTGCTACGTTTAGATAAATATGTCGACTTAATCATTCCCCGGGGAAGCGAATCGCTGCAAGAATTCTGCCGTAATAACAGCACAATCCCCGTGATTACCGGAGGAGTAGGGATTTGTCATTTATTTGTGGATGAAACAGCAGATCTTGAGCGATCCCTAAAGGTGATCTTTAACGCCAAAACACAACGCCCCACCGTCTGCAATGCCCTAGATACCCTACTCGTCCATGCCGCAGTCGCCCCAAGCTTCATTCCCAAAGTGATCCAAACTCTTAGTGAAAAAGGGGTCACCTTCCGACTGGATCCAACCGCCTGGGATTTCGCGCAAAATCCTTCATGCAAACGCGCGGAGCCTACTACCGACTGGGATACCGAATGGTTAAGCCTGGTGCTTGGAATTAAAGTAGTAAATAGTTTAAAAGAGGCTATGGAACATATCCGTCTTCATAGCACAGGACACAGCGACGGCATCTTAACCGAAGATCGACAAAATGGAGACCTTTTCGTAAAAGGAATAGACTCAGCAGCTGTTTATGTGAATGCATCTACACGTTTTACAGATGGCGGACAATTCGGAATGGGTGGAGAAGTGGCCATTAGCACCCAAAAGCTGCATGCTAGAGGCCCCATGGGATTAAAAGAACTCACTTCATATAAATGGGTCGTCCAAGGCGACTATCAAGTCAGAACCTAAAGGATTTTATATGCGTATAGCAATTATTGGATGCGGGAATATGGGAAAAAGCTTGGCCTACCGCCTAGCAAACACAAGTGAGCTTTTTTTCTACGATCGGAATCCAGAGAAAGCAGAAGCTCTGGCACAAGAAGGCTATGGAAAAGCATGCAAAGATCTTAAAGGAGTGCTAGAAAGTTCCGATACGATTATTTTAGCTGTCAAACCGTCAAACTTAAAAGAAGCTGCAGGTAACATTCAATCACTCTTGAAAAATGAACAATTGATCATCAGCCTACTAGCGGGCACCCCGATCTCGGCCCTTCGACAATTTTTTCCAAAGTCTGATATCGTTCGCATGATGCCTAACCTAGCTCTCATCTATGGTGAAGGTATCATCGGTCTATCCGCCGACGACAAAGTGACAAATACACACCAAGAGTCCATTACAAATGCTTTTAACCCCCTCGGAAAGATCTACTGGCTGCCGGAAAACAAAATTGATGCTTTAACAGCATTGGCAAGCTCCGGACCGGCTTTTGTTTTTTCAATGATAGAGGCCATGGTCGATGCCGGTATTTACATGGGTTTTACCGCTAAAGATTCGCAAGAACTGATCCATCAAATGCTCCATGGCAGCCTGACGTTACTAGAAAAAACCCATAAGCATCCCGGTGAACTGAAGTGGCAGATCGCTTCCCCCGGGGGCACAACGATTGCAGGACTTAAGAAACTTGAAGAAGCGGGTTTAAGAGGCGGCATCATAAACACTTTCCTGGCTGCACAAGAACGTGCGCACCAATTATCCTCCCATTGGGAAGAATCCACAAAAACATAAAAGACTTGGTGATTAAGTATCACAGCTAAAAAAAAACTAACCATTTGCTGAAGGGTAACACCCTTAAACAAATGGTTAGTCAAGTCGATTCATCCGTCAAAATTAAATCAAACCTTAGCTGCCAACACCCGATCCATTATCCGCAGTAGACGTGGAACTGGCCGCTTCTGCAGCTGCTGCTGCTGCTGCTCTATCTTTTCGTTCTTGGGCTCTTTTTTTTAACTCGTCATAGTCCAGACCTCTTGGGACACCTTGCACTATTCTCGAACTTGGTGAACGTGAAACCGTTGAGTTGAGTGGTGGTGTCTGTATCGATGACGAAGATGAGGATGAGGATGAACTTCCAGACTGAAGACTTGTTAGAGTTGTCGGGGCTGCTGGTGGTGGTGGTGGTGCGGCTGGTGGTGGTGGTGCAGCTGGTGGCGGTGGTGTGGTTTCTGTTGGTGGAGAGGCTACATAATTAGCCGCGGCGCGTTTAGTTAGATAAGAGTCTCTGGCTAGAATGATGACAGCCACTATAGTGATGAGGCTTACCAAACAAACTTTAGTTGAGATTACGTTGACTCCTACAGCAAGAGCAATCGCGGAACTGTTTGCAGTTACAAAGCCAATTGCTGCAATTGCCGCTAGCGCGACTAAAACAACCCTAGCACAAGCAAGTCGTGGCTTATACTGATTAGTAGCAGAATCTACTGCTGGATTTACGATTGGTAGCAAATCACCAAGATTTCGTATTAAATTCATATATTCACTCCTTATTAAGGATTTAGTGATTAATGATACAAAAACATCAAATTTAAAGTCAAGATTTTACACTCAAACACACACTTAAAACAGAAAACTGTAATTAAAATAATTTTTAGTATGCTAAAAACCATCGCACTTGAGTATTGATAATTAGGCCCCATATTCAATCATTGCCCTCGTGGCACATGCTTTAGCTTGTGCCACGAGAGCAATGGTCGCTGCTGGGTATGGGATGCTTGGGCAGGTTGGTCCACACAAGCTAAAGCATGTGCCACGAGGGCAATGGTCGCCGCTGGGTATGAGATGCTTGGGCAGGGTGGTCCACACAAGTCAAAGATTAACCCGGACGATCTTGACTGAGTCCGGGTGGCAACCCCTCTCCATATTGAAGTTCTTTTTCTTCACGGGTAACCGCACATACACGCTGCAACAATTCCGCTAATTGGGGATCTTCAATCTGATCTAAAATGGCTTTTACTAAAACATCTGCGATATTGATTTCTCGATAATCGGTTTTTCTAGCCAATTGACCCAACAATAACACTAGAGACTTTCTTTCGATTTGTCGAGTCTCTATCAATCTTTCGATCCAGCGTGACACATCCGTAGCGGGCAACACACATGATAACGGAGAATACAACAACTCCCTAGCCCCCAACCTTCCCAAGGCCCAAAAATCTGCCGGAGTACCTTTTTCAGCTACAATTTTATTCGCCAACGCAGTTCCCAATTTCAGTTTTACGGAGCGATCTAACCATTCTAATGATGCTAACAGACGAATTCTTTCGGAATGTATATACTCGTCTCTCCCAGTTTTAATTTTCTCTGCAAGCATGGGGAGAACTTCCGCTGCAACTTGCTGCTGCTGCCCCCGCGAAAGACCACCACAAACTCGTCTGAGCGCTATCCACAACTGAATCTGCTCATCGCTATCCAGAACCGAGCGGTCTTCCAGAAAGCATTTCCATAAAGCTTTTACTCTAAAATCATCCAAGGGGTATCCAAAGCCTGGGCGAAGAAAAAAGCCTATCGCATTCCACCATCGGTGGCGGAGTTTTGTCTTTTTTAAACGTAATGGAGCGGCATCAATTACCGCATCGGCGAGGGTTCGAAGAATGGAAACGGGCCAATCAGTTTTTAAAGAACCCAGCTCGGACTCTAGAGGTTCGAAAAAGGGCTTCGGGGTTTCCCCTTTGCTGAAATACTCTTGAATGATATTTTTCAGGCTTTCGATTTGAATCTGGTCCAGCATTTCTTCACGTCTTGCCTCGCCAACCCCTAAAAGCGCATCTTCTTGTCCGGAGGCTGACTTCAGCTGGAATTCCAGCTTCCACACGTGGTTGGTGTCTTTCGATCTGAGCTGCAAAGCTAACGTTCCTAGAGGAGTCAATTCAATTTCAACATGAACGGGAATTTGGAACTGATCCCCTTTACCGTACCTGAGCTGTGTCTGTATTGGTGGGAGCGGGTGCATTTCAAGCGGATCAATTTCAACAAAGCTACCGACAGCATCATGGATGCGTACATGGGAACTATAGAGCTGAAAACGGAGGGCTGAATTGGCTCTAAGGAAAAACTCGTGGGGTAATGTGTAACTGTACCCCTCTTCTTCCCCCCTGGGAAGAACCGTCAAGGCATGATGTTTTCCGCTTCCGGCATCCACCTCTAAATAAAAGGCCCGTGCGGACCCACCGCGAATCTTCACACCCAATCCACGTCTGACTAACCCGTAATAACAGGCGCCGTAGCCTACAGCAAGGTCAAGGTTATGTGAAGGAAGCTCTTCGGCTTTAGATTCAGGAAACCAACTGCGGAGAGATTCCAAAACGGCATTTCTAAAAGGTTCAGGCTTAAAAGAACCTCCGTTAAATAAGACGTAGTCGGGTCCCTTAACAGTTTTGGGAAAGTGGGAGTGGTAGAATGCCGCTAGGTGTTTTGTGATGGCGGGATCAGATTCATAAGGTAATCCCATCGAAGAAAGAGCGCTCTTGCGATGGAGTTTTCTAGCTTCGCTCCAGGACAATCGAGGAAAAAACCCATCCAAGACTAGCTGATCCATTTCTGTTTTGCCGATTTCAAACGATTGCCCACCGGCAATCACCTTTGAACCGCCCCCTTGAAGGTACAGCTTGTAGGACTCGCGGTCGGAATAGATCGCTTCTTTTGCCCTTCGAGACTCATGCTTAAGTTGAAGCCATTGAGTAAGGGGTAAGTCCCCTTTGTTCAACTTGCCGATGATATGGTGGGCGATAGCGTGGTCAATGTTATCTCCACCTAGGAGCAAATGATCCCCTACAACCTGTCTTACATAGGAACCCTTTTCGTAGCCGATCAGACTGAAGTCGGTGGTGCCGCCTCCAACATCCGCGACTAAAACTTGAGTTCCCTCAGGGAATATATGTGTGGGGTTTTTTCCGATCCAGGCATAAAAAGCTGCTTGGGGTTCCTCGAGTAAGGTCACATTCCGAAACCCTGCTTCTTTAGCGGCCTCTAATGTAAGCGTGCGAGCGCCTTCATCGAAAGATGCCGGCACGGTGAGTACCACTTCCTGTTCTTCAAAAAACGCCTCGGGGTCCCCTTTGGCAAAAGTGTGATTCCATCCCTCACGAATATGACTAAGGTACCTTGCTGACGCTTCAACAGGGCTGATTCGATCGTTTTCAGAAGGAGCTTCGGAAGGTAATATTTTATTTTTTCGGTCTGCCGCGCTATGGCAGAGCCAGCTTTTTGCCGACTGCACCAGCTGAGTTGGCAGACGTTCTCCCTCGGAAAGGGCTCTTTGTCCGACCACAAATTTTCGGTGTTTATCCCAAGGGAGAGGATACTCCCCCTTAAGATAAAATGAAGGGAGTGTGGGAAGGTGCTCTAGATGGCCATGGGCATTGAGCTGAGGAATCTTAAAATGTTGGATACGCAACCCTTCAGCGCGTGTATCTACATAGAACACGCAGCTGTTGGTTGTTCCCAGGTCAATTCCAATGACAAAACGAGACATTTTACTCTAAAAAGTTTATAGGATCTTCATATTTATAGCCTAAGTCATGTGCCACAGCTTTATTGGTAACATGTCCGAGGCAGACATTCAGTCCCTGCCGCAGATAAACATCCTCGCCGAGGGCTTTTTTATAGCCCTTATTGGCAATTTTCAGAGCATATTCTAAGGTTGCGTTGGTTAATGCCAATGTAGATGAACGAGCACACGCTCCAGGCATGTTGGTTACGCAATAATGCACGACTTCATCCACTAAATAGGTAGGATGAGCATGGGTCGTGGGTTTGGAGGTTTCGCTACAGCCCCCTTGGTCAATGGCAACGTCTACAAATACAGAACCGTGGCTCATCTTGCTGATCATCGCTCTTGTCACCAATTTCGGTGCTAATTTTCCTGGAATTAAGACGGATCCAATAACAAGATCCGCGGTAGAGACTGATTCCTCGATCGTCGTAGAGGTCGAATACAAGGTCTGCATCCCAGGCCCAAATAGGGCGTCTAAAGCTCTGAGTCTGTTCAGGTCGCGGTCAATCACAACAACAGAAGCTCCTAATCCTAATGCCATACGGGCAGCTTCGGTGCCGACAACGCCTCCGCCAATCACAACCACACGCGCCGGGGCGACTCCGGGAACTCCGCCTAACAATAACCCTTTGCCGCCATGATTCATTTGGAGGGATGTGGCTCCGACCTGCACGGCAATTCTTCCTGCGATCTCACTCATAGGGACCAACAATGGAAGTCTTCCGAAGGCATCCGTAACGGTTTCATAGGCAATGGCCACGACTTTTTTCTCGATCAGGGCGGTAGTTTGTGTAGGATCGGGGGCTAGGTGGAGGTAGCAGAACAGGATCTGACCTTCCTTAAGAAGCTCATACTCCGTATCTTGCGGCTCTTTCACCTTAATAATCATTTCAGCTTCATAAACTTCTTTGGCAGAGGGCACCACTACGGCGCCGGCCTGACGATACAAATCATCAGTGAAGCCGATTTTTTCTCCGGCATGAGCTTCAACAAAGACATCATGACCCGATTCTTTAAGGGCACGCACCATTGCGGGTGTAGCACCAACGCGATATTCGTGATTCTTTTTTTCTTTAGGAATTCCGATTTTCATGAGTTCTCCGAATAATGTTAATAGGTGAAAGGGCGTATTATCTCAACTTTGCTTTTTATGTATAGAGCAAAATTTCTGTTATCCTTCTAGTAAGGAGTCTATGAAAATACGAATCTTTCTACCGTTTTTACTTTACTTTGGAGCGATGCAGGGGTATTCCGCGATGGAACTCATCCAGCTGAGCCTGCTCAACAGTCCCGAGACGCAAGCTGCTGCACAGCAGTGGGTCAAAACTGAATCTGTTTTAGGAAGAACCCGAAGCGATCTCTATCCGAAGTTCTCGTTTCAAGGATCGGCTAACCATGGCCGTGATTATAGCTTCATTAATGGGCCAATGAAAAACTATACTTTGACACGAGCTGAAATTGTTTTAGATTATTTACTGTTTGATTTTGGTAGGGTTAAAGAGTCCGTAAGGGCATCCCGATCGTTGGTCGCTGCCGCATTATGCAGTCATGACTTCGTCGTCCAGGAAGTCATGATTGAAACCTTGCGCGCCTATTTTCTTTTGATGCGCGCGGGGGTCAACCTTGCAGCCGAGCTGCAATCTCTTGAACAAACGGAAGAACTCCTACAATCGACAAATGAATTGCTGCATGCAGGGCGAAAAAATAAAAACGACTTGCTGACTCTCGAGGTCAAACGAAACGATTATCTTATCCGAGTCAAAGAAAAAGAATCCGAGTATAAGCTTGCGCTATCGACGTTGAATTCAAAGATAGGAAAACCTTTAGACAATCCGATCCCCCTCGACCCGCTTCCGGAAATTCCCCTGGCATTACCATTGCTAGAGACTTCTCAATTTATTCGTTCAGACCTAATGGCTAGATACGAAACCTTACAAGCTAAGCAACATCAGCTGAAGGCAACGAAATTGGAGAGGATGCCAACGATTAAGATTAATGGTAAATCGGGCGCGGAACGTTATCTTCGATCGAAATCTGAAGGATGGGACTACAATTTTGGAGTCAGGCTTTCCTGCCCGATATTCGATGGTTATGAAAACATTTTTAAGCAGCAGCAAGAGATTGCGGAGTGCAATACAGAGTTCTGGAGAATCATCGAACTGGAACGGGAAGTCGAGGTTGAAATTGGAAGATTGCAGCTAAGATTGGAGACTGCTTGGGCTGTGTTTCAAATCGCCGATAAAGGGGAAAAAACCACCCAGGAAATGTATGATGGCGCTGTAGAACTTTACATAGCCGGAAAGCATTCCACCTTCGACCTGATAAGCTCACAGCAAACCTACAGCGCTAACATGAGTAAAAACGAACTGGCAAAAATTGACTATTTTCGAGCCTTAAATGAACTTGCCTATGCTTTAGGAAATTTGGAGAATATATGGCAAAAATAAAGTTAATCTTCGGTGTTCTACTTCTTCTATGCTGTTCCTGTCAAACGACAGATAGCGGTAAAGCAAAGAAAAAAAGCGAAACGCTTGTGAAAACCGCTAAAGCCACTGAAAAAGATCTCCAAAGCTGGATAGAGGCTGCCGGGAAGCTAGCGCCTGTAGCTACAGTTGAGATGCGCCCCAGAGTCAAAGGAACGATTCAAGCGATCTTCATTAAAGAGGGAAAAAATGTCGAAGAGGGTACTCCCTTATTTAAAATCGATCCGAGAGCCTATCAACTGAAAAAGGAAGAGCTGGAAAATGAACTCGAGATTGATCGTATCAATCTAAGTTACCTCGAACAAAAACAATCCAGACTTCAAAACATCACGAAAGCGAATCTAATCTCCCAAGAGGATCGCGAGGATCTAGAACTGGATATTGAAAAAAAGAAATCCAATATCGCCAATACTGAAATCAAACTTCGTTCCGCTCAACTTGATTACGAAAACTGTTTAGTTCGCGCCCCGATCTCGGGCCGTTTAGGAAAAGTCAATGCTCATGTCGGCCAATGGGTTTCCGAGGGCGACAAACCCCTGACGATGATCGATAAAATCGATGAATTGGTGGTAGAGTTCACCTTAGCCGAGGATGATCTACTGAAGCTAGACATCCGTCCAATTCCGTTTACTGTCGTTTCGCTCGCGCAGGAACAACGCTTCTGCACAGGAATATGCACATTCATCGACCACCAAGTCGATCCCAAAACAGGCTCCATAAAGCTGGAAGGAAAAATCTCTAACGCCGCTGAAAAGTTCCGAAAAAACCAAATCATTAAAGTTCTGATCGAAAGTAAAAAGCATAAAAATGTTGTGACCGTTCCAAGACGTGCTGTGAAGATGAATGAAGACGGCACCTACGTCTATCTAATCTCCAAAGACAATGAAGCGGAACTTCACCCTGTCATGGTTGAAGATGAGCTCGACGACTTAGCAATTATCCAAGTAGGCCTTCAGGGCGGTGAAGAAGTGATCACCGAGGGTCATTTGCGTTTATACCCCGGCGCCAAAGTAAAACGGAAAGTAGATCCGCTATAGGAATTAGGACTTGAGACATGAAACTATTTATTGAACGTCCTGTATTTACGATCCTAATCATGATCGCAATTGCCATTGCAGGGGTGGCATCGTTATTAAAACTCCCCATGAGCGATCTTCCCACTATCGACTCCCCCGTCATTACCATCTATGCGACCTATCCCGGCGCTAACCCCGACACCGTTCTAAAAAATTTGACGACTCCTCTGGAAAAAGCACTTCAAAACATCCCGGGCGTTCTTTCGATTGCTTCAAACTCCCACCAAGGGGGAACCACGATTACCCTTGAGTTCGACTATCATGAAGATATGGACAAGGCCGAGCAGCATGTAGAGAAAGCCGTTTACAGTGCCCAGTCACGGCTGCCGCTAGAGATGTCCCACACACCGATTATTTCCAGACAAAGCAGCGATAGCGGCAGGGTGATGAGCCTGTTATTATCCTCCGAAAGCCTGTCCACTAACGACTTGATTAAATATGCCGAAAGAAAAATTAAACCCCTTCTGACTCGAATCAATGGAGTCGCGGCGATCGACATCTGGGGGATGTCTAATAATATAGAGATTGAAATAGATCCCCATTTGTTACGTGCCTATCAGGTTCCACTGGATGATGTCATCTCCAAACTAGACACTCTTAAGGGCAATAACCCTCTTGGCTCCATAAAGACCGGCATTAAAAACCTAAAACTAGAACTTCGCAAGCCCGAACTGACCCTTAAATCACTCAGAAACTTAGAAATTGCCGCGGGGCCTGTTAAATTAAAAAATGTCGCCACGGTGGATTTTTCGCGTAAAAATTCCGCGACGATCCGCTACATTAGTAAGAACGGGGCGAAAGATAGCGTTCTGATCTCCGTACAAAAGCAAAGCGGGGCAAACACTGTCGCTATTTCGAAACAAATTAGAAGCCTTCTTCCTCAATTATCAAAAGAGCTTCCTAAAGCGATTGATTTGGAAATCTTCGTTGACCGCGCAAGATGGATCGAAGATTCCCTTTGGGATGTAGAGCTTTCGCTGATCTTAGCGGTATTTCTAGTTGCTTTAGTGATCTTTGTTACATTGGGAAGGTTAAGAGAAACCTTAATTCCAACGATCGCCCTAGTGCTTTCTGTTTTGGCAACGTTTGTGATCATGAAGGGATTAGGCTTCAAACTAGACCTTCTCTCGCTGCTTGCCCTGACGCTGGCTGTAGGCTTTGTGGTCGATGATGCGATTGTTGTAATGGAAAACATCTTAAGACAGCGGGAAAATGGGATGTCAGCGCTGGAGGCCAGCCTGAAGGGATCCAAGGAAATCATTTTCACCGTAATCTCAATAACGATCTCCTTAGTGGCTGTATTTATCCCCCTACTGTTCATGGGAGGAATGAATGAACTGCTGTTCAGGGAGTTTTCTCTAACGTTAATCATTGGAATTTTGGTTTCCGGAGTGATTTCAATAACCATCACACCGATGCTTTCCCGTTATCTGATCAAAGAGCGTACGAAGAATGAAAAAAATAGCCCACTTGATTGGGTGATCCCGCTCTATAAAAAATCACTGGAGATCTCATTAAAAAAACCGATTTGGATCGTGAGTGCCGGTTTAGCTCTTCTACTCACTACTCTAGGCTTGGGATCTACCTTACAAGTCAACTTATTTCCCAGTGAAGATCGCGGGATCCTTTCAGGCTCCATTCAATACCCTGAAGGCATTTCCGGAGAAGAATCCACAAAAATGCACAAAGAGATCGAGAGAGTGTTGTCCCCCATTCAAGGGATCGATTCATTTGTGACAATCAACTACCCGAATATGAGTGTGATTTCGATAAAGTCTACGATTCCGGTAAAGACATTGCAATCGGCAATCGACACAGCGCTTTCGGATATTCCTGGGATCAGATCGAATTTACATCCTCTCCAACTCATTGAAAAGATCGCTCAGGGCGCACAGGGCGGTTCTTTGCAATATGAAATGAAGGGTCTTGATTTCCCCGAGCTTCACGACGCCGCGATTGCATTAGATCAACTTCTGGATGACAATCCTCATTTTAAAGCCGTGCGTAAAAGCTTTAACCCCGACAACCCGACTCTTTTGATTAGAATTAACGAGGATCAGGCCCGTCCGATGGGTGTGTCGCCACAGAAAGTAGAAAAAATTGTGCAGCATCTATTCAGCGGAGGTACATTAGGAATCTTCCGAGTGGAAGACTCCGACTATGAACTTAATCTTTCTCTAAAAGCCCCCTACAAAAACCGCGCCGACTCGCTGGGCCTGTTAACAATTCCCAATAGCGAGGGTTCACCGGTTGCATTAAGGACGTTTATTTCTTGGGAAGAAAAGCTAAGCTCGGATTCTCTGCGCCAAAAAGACCTTCTCCCTTCCGTTCGTTTTTCCTTTGAAGTCGTGGATGGAACTCCCGTTCATGAAGGCCTTGATGAATTAAGCGAGTTGGCAGAATCGGTGATGCCCGAGGGAATCAAAGGGAGTTTTACCGGACTTGCAAAACTTTCGAAAGAAGCGAGACAAAACACCATCATGTTGATCTTGACAGCTGTTTTAGTCATGTATTTTGTGCTGGGAATGCTATATGAAAGCTTCTTGCATCCTTTTACGATTTTATCGTCGATTCCATTAGCGGGTTTTGGAGGGGTTGTCACACTCATGATTCTGGGTGAGCCATTAAGCTTGTTTAGTATTGTGGGCTTCTTATTATTAATTGGGATTGTGAAGAAAAACGGAATTATGATGGTGGACTTTGCTTTAGAAAGAAAGCGGGAGGGTTATCCTCCCAAAGAAGCTATTGTAGATGCGTGCATCACAAGATTCCGTCCTATCATGATGACCACCTTCGCCGCGATGATGGGGGCCCTTCCGATAGCCTTGGGGATTGGAGAAGGCTCCGACACTCGTCAGGGATTAGGTTGGGTAATCTTTGGAGGCCTTGCCATCTCGCAAGTGTTGACGCTCTACGTCACTCCGGCATTTTATCTTCTCTTCGACAGAAAATAACGCCCACGCCTAATCATTACACTCGTAGCACATGCTTTAGAGGTGATTCCGTAATTAAAATGCCCTGGATTTTAATTACGGAATTACCTCTAAAGCATGTGTGGACCAGCCTGCTTAACGTCATCGCCGGTGACGAATTTATAAAACAATAATAATTTATTACCCCCCTTTATAGGCATTAAAGATCTCTATCATTTAAAGATGAACCATGATCAAACAGTGTTAGCAGAATTTCTCCGAAAAAAATACCATTTCTAAATTGTGATCTTCTTCAATATAGATTTCATCTTTGAGTAGATTTGTTGGAAAATTCTCAGGGGACACCGCTGTGATTATGGAGAAGGCATGAGAAAATCGAGAGTGTACCCACTAAAATTTTCTTTAATAAATATTGATATTGAGCTAAGTTGCGCATTTTAAACCAAAGACCATATGTTTTTCTTCCTATCTCTATTATTTATTCTTTTATCATTTGGCATGGTGAATTTTGCTACCGCCGAGTGCGCAAATCTGTTCCTTAATCAATGTGTGTGCCATTACGATCAATCCGTTGTTAGAACTACCCACCAATTCAACGATAATTTACAAATTACCAGCACCGCAAAATTTGATGAGTCAGGACAACATAAACAGCTCGAAAGGAATTATTGGGGTTCGACTCCGGCAACATCCGAACTCCTAGTCGCTAAAGAAACCCAATCGGAAGAGGGCGATATAATTAGCTACATCAGCTATGAATACGATGACGAGCAGCGGGTGATTCGAGAAAAAATACACGTCGGCGAATTACTAGTTGTATCGGACGAGGGGATCTTGCTGAATCCGGAAGATTCCAAATGCTATATTGTTAACTTTCGATATTCTCCCGAAGAAAATGGGGATCTTATCATCGCTCAAACACCCCAAGGGTATACAGCTGAGTACTATTTTCACCCAAGCACAAAAAGCCTAAAAGAACTTTCAATTTACAAAGATAATACCCTCAAAGACAATTTCGAATTTGATTTTCAACAAAATACAACGACTGTCAATACGACTCATAACAAGAAAATACCCTCTAAGAAAGACCTAAAAAACATGGACCGACGAGGCTGTGGAGACTTGAAACAAGGTCCCCCCGGTGTCAATGGCGCAACAGGCCCAACTGGCGCTACCGGGGCTGTTGGTGCCACAGGCGCAACGGGTGCTGATGGAACTGCAGGTG
>CAZENM010000018.1:22927-25167 GCA_964513575.1 uncultured bacterium
CCGTTGGTGCCACAGGCGCAACTGGAGCTGATGGAACTGCAGGTGCCGTTGGTGCCACAGGCGCAACGGGTGCTGATGGAACTGCAGGCGCCGTTGGTGCCACAGGCGCAACTGGAGCTGATGGAACTGCAGGTGCCGTTGGTGCGACAGGTGCAACTGGAGCTGCCGGGGATACAGGAGCCGCAGGCGCTGTTGGTGCAACAGGCGCAACCGGAGCTACCGGGGATACAGGTGCCGCAGGAGCCGTTGGTGCAACAGGCGCAACCGGAGCTACCGGGGATACGGGAGCCGCAGGCGCCGTTGGTGCAACAGGTGCGACTGGTGCTACCGGGGATACAGGCGCCGTTGGTGCAACTGGTGCAACTGGAGCTACCGGGGATACAGGCGCCGCAGGCGCTGTTGGTGCAACAGGCGCAACAGGTGCGACTGGTGCTACCGGGGATACAGGCGCTGTTGGTGCAACAGGCGCAACCGGAGCTACCGGGGATACTGGCGCAACTGGAGCTACCGGGGATACAGGCGCCGTTGGTGCAACAGGTGCAACAGGTGCTACCGGGGATACAGGCGCAACTGGCCCCGCATTAGCCACAAACAACTTTTCTGCTTCAAACAATACGATGTCTCTCTCGGGAACAGGAACGACACAAATAACAGGATTTTCAATTACGGATCCGTATTACACCGGAACAGGATTCAACGAAATCACAGGCGAATATACCGTACCAGCAACCGGAAAGTATTCGATTAAAGTAACGATTAATTATTCAACAACGACAGCAATTACAGTACAAATACTCTCTGGGGTCAACCCAGGTTTTGTGATTCGCAGAACATCCCCGTCAACTACAAATCTAATTACCGGTAACATTCCGATTCTAAACGTCAATCTCGCACTAGTATAATCAATAAGAGCGATTTTAGGAAGTGGCGAGGTGGTTCTTGCCGGGGACGTGCAACTCTCTCAAAACGATGTCATTGGACTCTTTTATGAAGCTGACGGACTCAATGTGTCGTTAAGCCTTGCAGGGGCGAATAATCCAGGAGTTGTATGGTCGATGTTTTCTCTAAACTAAGCTCATAGCAGGCTGTTCGAAACAGGAAAATAATGTTAAATAAGCATTTTATATTGCTTGCGATTCATCTGTTATTTTGTGCTTCACTAGGCGCACAAACAAACTCAAATCTATACATGATCGTAGGTAACGATCTCCAAATAGTTTCTACACCAGAAGAAATTCAAGAACCTTCAATAGTCGCAAACAAACTAGAAACCACACCTACAAACCTTGCGATAAAATTGTATTCCCGCAGTAATCTAGGTCGGGAGCTAGGGCATATTGGCAGCTATGAAACTATCGGCTTATATCTCAACGGAACCATCAAAGAT
Source organism: uncultured bacterium (assembly GCA_964513575.1). GTDB lineage: Bacteria > Chlamydiota > Chlamydiia > Chlamydiales > Parachlamydiaceae > CAMFKA01. The sequence continues at coordinate 24,315 of CAZENM010000018.1, forward strand.
CTGGAGCCCTTTATCAATCTAGAGGGCCATTGGCTTGGAAACCTACGGTGGGCAGGGAGCGCAGGCTTAGGAGTTCGCTATGTTGACGATAAGGCTAAGGCTGTTTATGGAATCAACGGATACTATGACTATCTCTATTCGGAAATTAGCACACCCCAACTTAGCCTAGGGCTTGAATATAGCAATAAATGGTTTGGTATTTATGGGAATTATTATTGGCAAACAGGCAGAGAAAAGCCTGTAGGACGCTCTAAAACAAGATACTATGATGGAGGTTATTTTTCAACTTGTGTACAAACCTACGAATTGATCAATGGGTGGGATGCAGAAATCGGAACCGGCTGGAATCGTTGGATTAACTTATTTCCCTTTCGTCTATACACAGGAGTCGGGTTTTATGAATATCACTACCATAAAGATGATAAAATAGCATTCTCAGGAGTCCGTTACCGTATGGAAATAAATTATCTCGATGTGGGATCCATCGGAATTATTGGCACGCACGATCACATGTTTGGAAACAAGCTTCAGGGAAATATCGAGATAAACTTTCCATTTATTTTCGGCCGACCACCTAGGCGACAGTCAGTACCACTTCGCCCGAACACCAGCTGCTGCTGGAAAACAAACTTTTAGCTGCCTACATGCTTCAGCTTAAGTGAACCATCCTGCTTAATGTCTCCATCTCTAAGCTAAAGCATGTGCCACAAGAGCAATGATTGTGTTTGGGAATGGTATGCTTAAGCAGATTGGTCCACACAAGCTAAAGCATGTGCCACAAAAGCAATGATTCTCTAGACTAATGCTGGCTCGGGAGTATGCTCCTCACTAAATTGTATCGACAATAACTTCG
>CAZENM010000019.1:0-24766 GCA_964513575.1 uncultured bacterium
TCAGAAAAATTAGGGGAACCAATGACAATAACGTTCTTAACGAACGTGTATTCAACCGGATTTGAATCTGGATTGAGGATCAACCTGATCATAAAAAGTTCCCAAAAAATTAAAGAGTCATTAACTTTCGAAGTTCTATCAGATCTTTGAGTCTCAGTCAATGATAAAGAGTGGAATTTATTCACCAATATGACTATGATGGAGTCCGGTAAATTCCAAAATTTCTTGAACCATAAGCGAGAAACGCGTGAAAAAGCTACTCCAATACCTAGATCCAGCTCCAGCTATTTCGGAAATCGATGATCCGGAAGTTGTCGCAAAAGATTATCCCTACTGGCGAATCAGAATTCTTTACTCAACAATTATCGGATACGCCTTATATTATTTTTCTAGAAAAAGCTTAACTTTCGCCATGCCCGGATTAATCGCCGACTTGGGATTCGACAAGACACAATTAGGTCTGCTAGGAAGCATTCTGGCGATTTCATACGGCTTAAGTAAGTTTTTTAGCGGGATCGTTTCAGACCGATCCAGCCCCCGTTATTTTATGGCGCTCGGTCTCTTTTTAACCGGCGCTGTAAATATTATTTTTGGTTTGTCATCATCTCTGATCGTGTTTACGGTGCTGTGGGGGCTTAATGGTTGGTTTCAAGGGTTTGGATGGCCCCCATGTACACGTTTCCTCATTCAATGGTATTCTCATTCCGAAAGAGGTTCCTGGTGGTCTACTCTTAATCTTGCGCATAACCTCGGCGCTTTTTCTATCGCCTATTTCATCTATTTTTGTATGGAATACTCCGGTTGGCGCTTTGCGATGATCATGCCCGGAATTGTCTGCATCCTTGGTTCGATTTTTTTAATTAATAGACTTAGAGATACCCCTCAGTCTATCGGCCTTCCTCCCATCGAAAAATTCCGTAACGACTACAGCGCTTCACAACCCTCCGATCAAGGCGACGATAAAAAACTGACTTCCGGAGAAATTCTTAAAGAATACATCTTTAAAAATAAAACCATCTGGCTTTTATCCGCAGCCTACTTCTGCGTCTACATTGTTCGTACGGGAGTTGGTGAATGGACCTCGCTCTTCCTGCAGGAAGCAAAAGGATACACGCAACTCGGCGGAAACAGCTGCGTTTCCCTTTTTGAGGTGGGCGGCTTCCTTGGTGTGCTCTCCGCTGGATGGGCTTCCGATTACCTGTTCCGCGCGCGTAGGGGGCCTGTCAATGCGATCTTCGCGATAGGAATGTGCGCGGCGATCTTCATGTTCTGGAGCGTTCCTCCAGGATATCCATTACTAGACGCAGCTGCGGTATTTATCTCCGGATACATGATATTCGGCCCCCAATTGTTGATCGGTGTCGCTGCGGCGGAAAGTGTTCCAAAAAAAGCAGCGGCTACGGCAAATGGCTTTGTGGGCTGCGCTTCTTATTTTGGTTCCGCTTTTGCCGGCGCTCCCCTTGGGATGATTACCGAAAACTATGGCTGGGAAGCCTACTTTATTTTCTTACTCGCAGCTTCAGCGCTTTCACTTATGTTTTTGATTCCTTTATGGGGGTCTGATAAAAAAGAAATACCGGTTCTTGTCCCCCAACCCGTAAAGAGATAAACTTATGTCATTTGTGCACCTGCATGGACACTCACAATGCTCCATTTTAGACGCCTCAGCAAGCCTCGAAGGAATTGCCGAGCGCGCCGCAAAGGAGGGGATGTCCGCGGTTGCCCTGACTGATCACGGAAACCTTTACGGTGCCGTTGAATTTTATAAAGCGTGTAAAGGCGTGGGCGTCAAGCCAATCATCGGCTGCGAACTCTATATGGCCCCCGCGTCACGCTTAGAACGCGCTCTAGATTCAAATCGCAAGTCCGCTTATAACCTAACACTTTTAGCAAAAAATAATGAAGGGTATCACACTCTATGTAAACTCTCCTCCACAGGGTTTCTGGAAGGTTCCTATTACTACCCACGCGCTGATTACGATTTATTGCGACAATACAATAAGGGTTTAATCTGCCTTTCGGGCGATCTTAGCAGCCGAATAGCACAAGAAATCATTAATGGGAAAAAAGAAAATGTCTTGGAATGGATTGAAGTCCATCGTCAGATTTTTGGAGAGGATTTTTACCTAGAACTTCAGCGACATCCCATGTCCGAAGAGTTTCTTCAAGCCGATGGAATGTACCGAGAATCCTGGCTCGTGCATCAACACCGCGACTTCATTGAGAAACAAAATAAAGTCAATACCGCCCTAATAGAACTCAGCCGCGAATACAACATCCCCCTTGTTGCCACCAACGATTTTCACTACATGGAGCATGAAGACTGGAAGGCCCACGAAATTTTATTGAATGTGCAATCCGGTGAACCCTGCGAAATTTGGGAAAAAGATTCGCTGGGGAATCTAAAGTTTCGTATCCCTAACCCGAAAAGAAGAGTCTATTCCTCACACGAATATTACTTTAAAAGCCAGCAACAGATGATCGACCTGTTTGCCGATGTTCCCGAAGCAATCAATAACACCCTGGTGATCGCCGAAAAGTGTCAATTGGAAATCGATTTTAAGACCAAACACTATCCGGTTTATACACCCCCAGCCCTAGAAGGAAAACCCTACGAGCACGGTGAGCAACAAAAGGCTGTAGAGGAATATCTTTGGAAGCTTTGCGAAGAGGGAATTCCAAAACGATACACACCGGAACGACTCGCGAAAATCCAAGAGCTCTTTCCTGATCAAGATCCCATGGAAATCATTCGTGATCGCCTAAACTACGAAATGAACGTGATCGTCCCCAAAGAAATGTGCGATTACCTATTGATCGTTTGGGATTTTATTAACTGGGCTAAACGCAGCGGGATCCCAATGGGGCCGGGGCGAGGCTCCGGCGCGGGTTCTATCGTTCTGTACCTCATCGGAATTACCGATATCGAACCCATCCGCTTCTTCCTATTCTTTGAACGATTCATCAACCCGGAACGGATATCCTATCCCGATATCGACGTCGATATCTGCATGCATCGACGCGGGGAGGTCATTAACTACACCCTCCAAAAATACGGTAAAGAAAACATCGCTCAAATCATCACCTTTGGAACAATGAAAGCCAAGATGACGATCAAGGACGTGGGTAGAGTCCTTAGTATCCCCCTCTCCAAAGTCAACGAAATCGCTAAACTTGTCCCGGACGATTTAAATATTACCCTCGATAAAGCCTTAGAAAAAGATCAAGATCTTCGCCGCATGTACGAAACCGATGACGATGCGAAAAATATCATCCAGATCGGTCTTAAACTCGAAGGCTCCATCCGCAGCACAGGGATTCACGCTGCAGGGATCATCATTAGCGGTAAACCACTTATTGAGCTTATTCCGATCTGCACGGCTAAAGACTCCGATATGCCCGTCACACAGTATTCGATGAAACCCGTTGAGCTTGTCGGAATGCTTAAGGTCGACTTTCTTGGACTGAAAACTTTAACTGCTATCCAAGCCTGCGTAAACTCGATCACTGAAAATACAGGAAAAATCATCGACTGGATTAACCTCCCGCTAGACGATCCTAAAACCTTCGAATTGCTGAACCAAGGAAAAACCTCCGGCGTGTTCCAGCTAGAATCCGCAGGAATGCAGGAACTTGCCCGCAACCTTCACCTTGATAAGTTCGAAGAAATTATCGCGGTCGGCGCTCTCTACCGCCCCGGTCCCATGGACATGATTCCCTCCTTCATTAACCGTAAGCATAAACGGGAACCTATTGAATATGACCACCCATGGATGAAAGAAATCCTTTCCGAAACCTACGGAATTATGGTTTACCAAGAACAGGTGATGCAAATCGCCAGCAAGCTTGCAAGATACAGCCTCGGTGAAGGGGATGTCCTACGCCGCGCCATGGGTAAAAAAGATGCAGCACAAATGGGTAAAGAACGGGAAAAGTTTCGATTAGGAGCGCTGGAAAACGAAATCAATGAAGAAACTTCCATGCGCATCTTTGACAAAATGGAAAAGTTCGCTTCCTACGGTTTTAACAAATCTCACGCCGCTGCCTATGGATATCTTTCCTATGTCACTGCTTTCATGAAAGCGAATTATCCCGGAGAATGGATGGGCGCCCTGATGACATGCGATAGCGATGACATCACCAAGCTAGGAAAACTGATCCGAGAAGCGCAATCCATGGGAATGCAAATTCTGTCCCCGGATATTAATGAAGCCCAAGCAAACTTTATGGCCACATCCCAAGGGATCCGCTTCGCGATGAACGGGATCAAAGGCGTTGGCGAAGGTGTTGTGGAAGCTATCGTTGCCGAAAGGAAAAAGAATGGATCCTACAAGAGCCTGTATGACTTTGTGAAACGTGTCGACCCGAAAAAAGTAGGAAAAAAAGCCGTTGAGCACTTGATCGACGCAGGCGCCTTCGATTTTACCAATTGGACGCGAGACCAACTTAAAGTCAGCGTCGAACCCATGGTAAGCGTTGCCATAAAAGATCACCAAGATAAAAGCAGGGGAGTGATCACCTTTTTTGAAATGCTTGGAGATGATACCGAAAAGCGTTTTTCAGAGCCGCCCAAAACCACCGGCAGACCCACGACAAAGCTTGAGCTGTTGTTGAAGGAAAAGCAACTCCTCGGATTCTACCTCACCGGACACCCTCTAGATCAATACCGCGAGATTTTAAAACGCCTATCCTGTGTAAATCTGGGTTTTGTGCATACCGCCTCCCACGACACAATCTTCCGGTCAGCTTTTATTTTGGAAAGCGTAGAGGTTCGTTTTTCAAATAAATCGCAAAAGAAATTCGCGATCACCACCATTAGCGATGGAATTGAAACTTTTGAATTGCCGATCTGGCCCGAGATGTTCGAACAGAAAGGACATATCCTAAGAGAAAATCAATTGGTCTATGCTGTCTTACAAGTCGACACGTCTCACGATGATCCGAAAGTCTCCTGCAGATGGATTGATGACCTCACTCTCGCGGACGAAAATATGATTCACGCCTGCGATGAAGCCTTCGATAAGGCTAAGCTGCAAGCTACACGATTTGCCGCCATCAAAGAGAAAAATAAAAATGTAGAAAAAAAGACCGAGGAAAAAGTCATGCCAGCCAAAGAAGAGATCAAAAAAACGTTGCATCTCAGCCTCGACGCAGACAAAACACGACACTCCCATATCCTACAGCTCAGGAATTTCTTTGAGCAAAATCGTGGCGCCTCCCCGGTACAAATTGATTTCAATACACCCAAAGGAATGTTGGCTTCCCTGCAGATTGATGCTCGCTGGGGGATCCAAGAGAGCAGCGAGGTGTTGAAACAATTGTCAAGCTTCACATTCGTTCAAACCTCCAAAATGCTCTAAAAAGCTTGCGAATTTGTAGTAAAGAAAACGATTACCGCGAATTGTCCAATAACTCTCTGTTATTCGATGGCATTGTAAAATAAATTCCCAATGAGCTATGAAGTGAATTTTCATTGGAGGTGGTTATGCACTGGAGAGCTCTCATAGGTTTTTTAGTTATTTGTTTCGGCGTTGCCGCTTTAGGGGGCTATTGGACAGAAGAAACTGTTCATGGTTGGTATCAAACTATTCATAAAAGTAGTCTAAATCCACCCGATTTCGTGTTCGGGCCAGTATGGACTGTTTTGTATACCTTAATGGCTGTGTCGGCATGGTTAGTCTGGCGTCAAGCCCCATCCCTCTCTTTAGCAAAAGATGCCTACTTCTTTTTTTTCCTACAGCTGGCATTAAATTTAGCATGGTCTTATTTCTTCTTCGCTAAGCAAAATCCTCTCCATGCCCTATGGGACATTATCGCCCTGAACGTTGCTGCTTGGGGAATGTTTTTAACTTTTTATTCTAGATCTAAATGGGCAGCCTATCTTCAGATTCCCTACCTTGTTTGGATTGCTTTTGCTCTCTTTTTAAATGCGCAAGTCGTTCTCCTTAATTAAGGGGAATGGCTTGGGCCTCATGTCATAAATATGGAGATCCAAAATGGCTGCATCTTCCTCACAACGAGACACTTACTTTATCATAAATCCTCTATTGCTTGCTGATTTAGAGGTGTTGCGAAGTCTTCGTGTCGAAAATGGTGATAAGCTTGCTGTCATCAACGGGACGTTAAAAAAAAGTGAAACGGGATTCCTCCAAGCCCCGACACGGACCTGGAGTAATTTAATTTATGGAGGACACAGCTACGAAGATGTAACTTTCCATCTTGAAACCTTAGCAAAAAAATCTTGCGAATCCCTGGAAAATCTTCACGAGCTGTTAAATAACCCGCAGGCCTTTGCAGAAACGAATTATAGGACGCTTAAAATTCACAAAAAAAGATTAGCAGGAGTCTCAAGCAACCTATGCGATTTATACTCAGCATGCCGTAGTGAAGTTTCTATTGATGTTGCTAGTCGGTTAACGCAAGTATGGAACACCTTTAACGCTCTCTCAAAACAACTTAAGGATTTTTTATCCGAAAATCGTATCGACACATATCAATCTGCACCCAATCCTCCGGATTTATCTGTGCCGGTAAATCTGCGAAAACCACTTTTTAAAATTCCCAAAGGTGTCACGCCGCAAGATGTGCTGGAATTATTCAGAACAGCCAAGGAACAAACTACGGGTACTTTACATAATATCGGAGTGCGTGCCATTTCCGCTTTAGGAGTTACTACTGGGGTTGTGATTACTTCGCCCGTAACCCTATTAAAATGGTCTTTATGGAATCCTATAGAATTAGGAAGGAAGGGGTATATACAATCGGAAAATCCAACATCCTGGTTTATTCATAATATGGTTCAATTGACCCGCTCAAACATTGTAAGCTGTCCCGAATCTCTATTAGAAAGGTACGCGATGGCTGTAATAAATGTTCCGTTTGTCACAGACGAACACGTCGAGGCTTTTTGCAAAATGGCTGCGGGTTTTCGTTTTGACGCGATCAATCAGTTTAATCTGATCCAAAATTATCGAATTATTTCCGATGATGCCATTGAGCTAATGGAACATATTTCCGAAGCCCTTACTAATGAACTGAATCACCTGGGTTACAAAGGAATCGGCCCCCAAGCACTTCAGGCACTATCCAGTCGAATAGCGTCCAGTAAGCTGGGATATGTATCTTCTGTTGCATTTTTCGCTTATGTTAAACGATATTTCTCCCTTCTAATGTGGATTGATCAACCCGATTGGGAAGATTCATTTCCTCGTAAAGATTACGAAACGATAAAACAAGGGTTTAAAGGGGAAAACGCCGAAGAAAGAAAACTTTATTTTCTTGAGTTTTCAAATCCTATAAATCCAGAAACGCAAACTACACTCGTCACCTTCATTAACCTCCAGCAATTGCTGAAGATTATTAACGCTGCAGCGGAGAATCCGACATTTACCGAGTTTCAACCCTCAAGTCCTTATCAAATTCCCGCTTTGCATCAGACACTCATTCAGCAAGGATTTGTTGTAAAACTTAGCTCATATTATTTGACCTACAACCGAACAAATCCAGCCGCTCATTCATGATCTAGCATTAGGCCACTGACCAATACGGTTTTTTCCTTCTTCAGGTTCTGATGATGAGGCGATATAATCCTCGTAGGTTTTCCAATTAAATTCTGTTCCTAAAAACAGTTCATCATTAGCCTCCTTAATTCTAACCACACTCACATCGTTAAAATGGGAAAAGGCTGATGCGTCCAATGAAAAACAGGCGTTAGCTAATAGGTAAATAATAGCATGTTGTAGTCTTGCTCCTTTTGTTGCTGTAAGAGACACTCCTTCCAGTCCAATAATTTCCACGGGATCTTCTTCAGAGCCAGCAAGAATCAACTCGGATGTCTTAATATTAACGACTCGACCCGCCAGCAAGCTGCCGCCCGGGACTTGTAATTCTCGTTTCTTTGCTCCCGAAAAGCAGATTCGTTTTTCAGGGTTCAGGTTGATTGCTGAATTACAGACAAAATATTCGCCTGTCATTTTAAAGATTTCTGTGACCTTAAAATCATCCATATTGCCGCTGAAAAATGTTCCGGAAGCTTCGGGGTTATTTTCTATAAATTTTGAATAAAAGTGGTTTAATACGGGATGCATCTTTGCAGGTTCAATAGCCATGTTTTTCCTTTTGTAATTTCATGATTATGGTCAATAACTGACGTTCGCGGCTTCATTATATAGGTTAAATAATGATTTTAGTCCAGAGGTGACAGGCATCCTTAAAAATGGAGGATTCTTAAACATATTTTCCTTGCTTCCAACACCTACCATCCCTTAGACTCTCCTATCACAGATTTGAGGTTGGAATGAAACTTTTAGGGAATACTTTAATTATATTGACTGCCGCTTCGGCACTATTCACAGTTGATCTTGATGCGAAATATGTATTGAGGGACGGAAAGCTGATGAATGATCGCTATGCCCCCAACATGTCCTATCTTGACCACTATTCAGCAGGATGCAAAGCATTTGCTGATTGCGATTGGAGCGAAGGGCAGCGTCACTTCTACATCGTTTCGAACTCTTTTAAAAACTGTCCACAGGCATCCGAAGCCCTTTTTTACTTGGGCGTCTCCTATTTTAACATGAATGAATTTGACCTCTCTAATGAGGCTCTGGATGCTTACCTGTCCTCCAGCAATAATCCCCAACATTTTGAAACTGCTTTTGCCTTTAAATTTGCCATCGCAGAGAAATTTCGCTGCGGCGCGAAAAGACGCTTCTGCGGGACGACAAAGCTTCCAAAATGGGCTTGTGGTAGAGAACTCGCTGTCACGATTTACAACGAAGTGATCACTTCCCTCCCCAGCCATGAACTTGCTGTTAGATCCCTTTACTCAAAAGGATGGCTGTTATGGGATGATAAAGACTATAAAGGTGCTGTTGACTCTTTCCAGACACTTGTACGTCGCTTTCCCAGAAACGAACTTACCCCCGAATGCTACCTTTTGGTCAACCACATCTATTTAGAGCAAGCTCAATTCGAATTTCAAAACCCCGATCTCCTAGCATTGGCTGAAATTAATACCCAACGATTCATCCGAGCATTCCCAAAAGAAGATCGACTCCCTCAGGCTGAGTACCTCTTCCAATGCATCAAAGAAGTTTACGCGAAGGGACTCTATGACATCGCCGTTTTCTACGAAAAAACAAAAAAATGTAAAGCCGCTGTCATTTACTACCAAAATACCATCGCTCGCTTTCCGGACACCGCCGTCGCAGCTGCCGCCGTGCAGAGGTTGATGATCCTTCGCCCCGATTGCTGCGAGACACTAATCCCGCGAGCTTTCTATGAGTCTCCGGCATCCAGAGAAGACTCATTAGAAGATCTCGAGGAAACCGACGAAAACGAAAGCACTGATGAACAAATCACTATGGATAATTTTAACGACCAATGAAACTTGTTAAAGCGTTATTTATCTTCGCTTCCCTTCTCTCGATCAGCAGCTGCGGCTACAGATCGGGAGATAGCCCTCTAGAACAGTTTCACGCTATTTCCGTTCCCTTTGTCGATGGGGATCAAGACGGGTCCCTCACCTCCGCTATCGTAAGAGAACTTTCAGTTGCGTCCCCGGTGCCCTACTCTCAATTTAATGGAGATCTCATCCTAAGGGTGAAGCTGCTGGATGTCGAGGAAGATAACGTAGGATATCGCTATGATAGAAAAAAACGAGGAACTATACGAAAGTCTCTTATTCCCTGCGAAACACGCGTTACGGCACAGGTAGAGGTCTCATTAGAAAATCGATCCTGCCAACAAGTTCTTCCCAAAGTGATTATCACAGCGAGCCAAGACTTCGATCACGATTATTATTCAAGTCGTAATGGAGTGAATATCTTTTCACTGGGACAATTATCCGAAGTAGACGCCGCGCGCGACACTGTTATTTCCCCCCTAAATGCTCTAATTTCGAAAAAAATAGTTGATTATCTGTCCGATAGCTGGTAGCTCTATAGGTATTAACTTTAGTGAAAAATGAACAAGATTTTTGCTGCACATTTGGATAACCTTTACGAGATGCTTCTTTTCATTCGTAGCCAGGCGGAAAGCATAGGCTTTGATGAAGTAGAAATTTCGAAAATTGAACTTGCCGCTGAAGAAGCACTAGTCAATATCATTAGCTACGGCTACCCTGCGATGACCGGAGAAATCTATGTCCAATGCACAGCAAGCAAAGATAAAGGGTTGAAAATTGTCATCAAAGACAATGGAATCCCATTTAATCCTCTTTCCAACGCTAAAAGATTCGATTCTAGCGCGCCGATAGAGGCTCGTTCCATAGGTGGCTATGGTGTCTTTTTTATCATGAAAATTATGGATGAAGTGGAATACAAGCGCGTGGATGACAGCAATGTTCTGACAATGTTCAAAAATCTTACACCCGATTAATGTAAAACCTTCATCACATCTTCATTTTCTTGGATTTCCAAGAGAAATTTTTCTAAAATTCTTAGGACAAGCTTAGAAGTATTATAAACTCCGCTATTGCAAAAGGCTAATTCCAGCTTGGGTCCTTCAGGTTTATTCAAAGCAATAATCGAATAAGTCAGCGAAACTTCTCCGATTCTTTCAGGAACAATCCAAACGATAAATTGCTCATTAATCAGGGTGATCTTTTCTTTAGTTTCAATTACATGGAAATAACGTGTTAACGAAGGGTCATAGGAAGTGGAAAGATAGTAGCTTAAAAGATCAAGTCTATGTAGTACATTCAAGTTTATATCGACAACTCCCTCAGGGATTGCGCCTTGAATGTTGTTAGAAAAAGTTCTAAAGAACTCTTCGATTTGGTTTAAATCATGCATAGTGACCTCCTCCAGTAATACCATTCTAATTCTTTTTATAATTATGGATGCAAATTTCATGCCAAAGTTTAACCTTTCGCAAAAATACCCTTTATGGTGATAATCCGTTCTTATGAAACAATTCTTCTTAGCATATCTCTTTTTAACCCCGATTTTTTTGGGGGGAGAGCCCCTTACCGTCGAGGTCAAAAGCCAGGGCGCGATTTTATATAATCCCGACAATGGAGCGATCCTGTTCCAAAAAAATGCGCAAAAACTTTTTTTCCCCGCAAGCATCACAAAAATTGCCACGGCAGCTCTTGTCTTATCGAAAAAAGAAGGGGAACTGAATGAAGAGATCATCGCCGAACAGGAATCTCTCGCTTCAATCACACTATTAGCAAAGAAAAAAGCTCAATACACATTGCCAGGCTACTGGCTTGAAACCGATGGATCCCATATCGGAATTAAGGTAGGCGAGAAATTACAACTCAAAGATATCCTAGCCGGAATGCTGATCTGCTCGGGAAATGATGCCGCAAACGTGGCCGCTCAAGCTTATGAAAATAACCTTCCTAGATTCGCCGAAAAAATTAATAGTTATTTAAAGCAAATAGGGTGTCAGAAGACAAATTTTGTTAATCCGCACGGCTTTCATCACCCCGATCATGTCACCACCGCCTACGATATGGCAATCCTTTGTAAAGAAGCGCTAAAATCACCGTATTTCAGAGAAACTGTAGCCAAAAAACGATTCGTTAGGCCTAAAACCAATAAGCAGCCCGAAGCGGTTTTCTCACAGACAAACCGTCTGCTAAAGCCGGGCCATCTTTACTACCCAAATGCAATCGGTGTTAAAACAGGCTACACCTCAGCTGCGCAAAGTACTCTAGTCGCTGCAGCGCGCGAGGGCGATAGAACACTCATCGCCGTTCTTCTAAAATGCAAAGTACGTGAAGATATCTTCAAAGATGCCACAGAATTGTTTAAAGCGGCTTTTAGTGAAAAGCTAGTGAACAAAATATATCTAGATGCTGGAAAATTGTCCTATACTTTGGAAGTGAGTGGAGGAAGTAAGCCACTAGAGATTTACACGGCGGCGCCCTTGCAGTTGCAGCTTTATCCCTCTGAAGAGCCACCTCTAAAAGCGATGATCGCTTGGGAGGCGCTTACTTTGCCAATTAAAGAGTCTCAAAAGGTGGGCAGTCTTTCTTTGGTAGACTTTGACGGTAAAACCTATGCCAAGGTGGATCTCTTATCACAGACAGAGATTGCCTACACATGGTCCGGCTGGTTTAAGAATTTTTTTGGATATTAAAGAAATATTATTTGAGATACGTGTCAATACGATTATTCCAGCCCGGAAGCCAACGAATTTCATTACGGCTAGAAGGAGCGTTATTGACCCTGTGAAGTAGAACAGCTTTGGCGCTTTCAACAAACGCAACTTTTGGGTCCTTGTTTGGATCCATCTGAAGCAGAACCTGCAGAAGCCCCCAACGTTCCCCGTTGTATTCTTCTTTGGGAGAGGTTCCTTCTCCCTTGAAATTCAAATAATCGATTAAGAGATAAAAGCCCATTGTGGCGTTCGCCACTCGCTCATAGTTAGCTTTAACAAGTTCTTTAGAATCGTCAGGCGTGGCATTTAAAAGCTTCGGAAGAACGTTCTGCATTCTTTGTACGATCAGGTCCGTTTGCTGAACTTTAGTGGAAAGCAGTAAGTTTTGTAATTCCTGGATTTGTTGGGGATCAGCCCTGGAAAATTCTTCGCGGCTGCCCCAAGGGCATGGTCCCTTTACCCACTTTGGTAGAGGAAAAGATTCCTCTTCCAACCGTTGTATGAACTTAGGGAACACTTCCACATAAGGACCTTGGTAGTTTTCAGGATACCAAGTAAAATGACCGATTCCCAAAGATAAAAATTCCTCGCCAATATTCCATGAAATAAGATTTTCAGGCTTTGAGGAACACTCATTTGCGTAAATGCGCGCGGATATCTGTTCTTCTTCTTGGGGAGAAGGCATTCCAGCAAGGAAGAGGGGAGTCAGAATGAAAGAGACGACTCCTGTCCTGCTCAGCATTAACTTAAACAGGAGAATAGTTTTAGAAATTCTTCCAAAGATAACTCTTCCGGACGTGATGTCTCTGATAAATCAGCTTTGGCTAATGCTTCAACAATGTCAGGACAAAGTTCCCTAAGGGAGCTTCTCATCATCTTTCTACGCTGCTCAAAAGCCCTCCGAGTGACTTCGAAAAATTGCTCTGGATCAATATCAGCAGGTGGTACGTGCGGTTTGAAAGTAATAATCGCCGAATCAACTTTAGGGGAGGGATAAAAACAGTTGCGCCCTACTTTAAACGCATATTTAGGTGTACACCAAAAATTTAAAAATAAAGTGATGGAACCGTATTCATTAGTGCCGGGTTGCGCGGTGAAACGTCTGCCAACTTCATCCTGAACCATCACCACGATATCACTGATAAGCGTGTTCTTAGGGACTAGGTGTGTCAATATAGGAGTGGTAATATGATAGGGGAGGTTGGCAATTACTTTTGCCTTTTGCCCTTCTTTCAAATGTTTAGGTAGCTCTTCTTCAAGGGACCACTTCATAATGTCATCGCGGAAGATAAATAATTTCTTTCCGCTGGGATCAAGTCTTCGAAGCGCGTCGGCAAGCTTTCTGTCTTTTTCTACAGCAATGACAGTCGCGCCCCTAAGGAGCAACTCTTCTGTCAGAGAACCCGGCCCTGAACCAATCTCCAAAACTACATCACCCTTCTTAACACCGGCTGTTTGCACAATTTTCCGAGTGATGTTGCCGTCGATTAAAAAATTTTGCGACATCGATTTTTTTGGGGTCACGCCGACCGATTCCAAAAATTCCATGAGTTCTGTTGGTTTATAGAGTGGCATTAGTACTTCAGTGAAAAAGGGGTAAATGTATCTGCATCTAAATGCATTTCCTGAACATCGAAATAGCTTTTCAGCTTTTTGATGTATGCTTCTGATTCCGCGGTGACCGCTTCTTCATGTAATTGTGCGCGAACTTCGTTCTCGAGCTTGTTGAAAGGGATTTCTCCGCCCGGATCTTTATCAATCATGTGAAAGATTCTAAAAACTGTCGACTGGTCACGGCTTTTCTGCGCTAAAGGGACTGTGTATTCATCATTCGTAAGGGTTGCAAAAATGCTTTTATAGGTTTCTGAGACTTCTTTATCGGTTTGATCATACACCTCAGAGATATTAACCTGCACATCTTTGCTCAAGTGCTTATAATCATTAAGTTTTGTTTTTACTTCATCAGCAGGTACATTTTTTTCCGTCACGAGATAATGAACAAGATTTGCCGCTTCGGCGGCTGCTGTGGCATTTTTATCGCGGATAGAAATCACTTGGTACTTCCATTTTTCCGGAAGAATTGTTTCTTTGACGATTTTATCATATCCCCCCCTGATTTTCTGTGGGGTGACCGACTTCCCGGCAACGCTGTTGACGCGCACGTAAATCATTCGGCGAATGGTAATATCCCCTTGGACAATTTTCCAAGCTTCCTCGAACGACATCCCTACCTTATCTAAGTTGGAAATGATATTTGGACCGAATAAGCTCTCCATCTCCTGACGAACATCACCTGCGGAAATCGGCATTTTTTTTTCTTGAGCATCCGCAAGGATTAGTTCTTTATCAATCAATTCACTGAGAACCGATTTCCAGTTCGCCATGTAGAACTGATAGCGAGCAACTTTTGAGGAAGTATACTGAGGGAACCTTCTGTAAAATAACATATCCATTTTTTTCATGATGTCTATCACAGAAATGGGCTTCCCATTGACTTTAGCTAAGATCTGGTTGTTTACCGTAAGATCCACTTTTTCTTCCTTATTGAACATAAAGGAAGGTTGTTGCGCCGATAGGGAGCAACCCACAAGCATTAGGGAAAGTATAACTTTTTTCATACGACCAAAGAGGTTTTATTTTAAGTACAAAGGATACTCAATAGGGAGATTAAAGGAAAGTTCTGAGTTTAAGCAAGACGTTAATTGATCCCGAAAGAAAAGCAATAGAGAAAGTAGCCGGATGAGGGTGGATGCTAAAGGCAATATAAGCAATGCTGCTAATGAGCCCAAGTTTTGATTCTAAATCCCCACTTGTAAATAATTGATATCCATTTAATCCCACTCCAACTAAATGAGCTGCGGCAAATGTGACTCGACTCGGGACATGAAAAAGACTTAACACCCCTGCCGTAGCAAAGAAAAGCCCGCGAGCATAGTAAGCAACCTTTAACGTTGTGTTAAGGTTTTCCCCTCGATATGCACCTACACAGTCGATCACTCCAAAACCACATAACGCCGTTCCCGCTCCATAGTGCCAGGTTCTTTGTATAAAATTCATAACGTTCTGTTGAGATATATTCATACGTTGTTTTTATGCGATAATTTCTATCTGATCTTGGGAATAACCTCTTAAAAATTCTGCTGCAGTTGTCGGCTTCTTTCCTTCCACCTGCAATTCCAGAATTTCTAAAAGACCTTGGCCGCAAACAACTCGGATATTGTTTTTGTCGTTCATAACGGTTCCAATTTGAAATCCGGAAGAGGGAACCATCATGGGTTTCGATCGAAGAATTTTAACGCGTTTTTTTTCATTGCGTAATTTCATCACGGTCCACGCGCCGGGATAGGGATTTACTCCGCGAACAAGATTGTGAATGTCTTCTGCGTGCAGGTCCCAGTTGATTTGGCAGTCTTCTAACTCGATTTTTGGAGCAAATGTCACTTCAGATTCATCCTGAATGATTCTTTTTGCTGTTTGATTTTCGATCGACTTGATCGTTCGCATAAGAAGATCGGGCGCGACTTTGACCATGGCCTTTTCAAGCTCTCCAAAAGTCATATCCGGTGTGATGTCTATTGAATACTGGTCTATGATATCTCCGGCATCCATCTTGCGGACCATGTGCATGATGGTAATCCCGCTTGTCTTATCCCCATTCATAATCGCGCGCTGAATGGGAGCTGCCCCACGTAGCTTAGGAAGTAGACTTGCGTGGATATTGACGCATCCCTTCCTTGGGATATCCAAAATTTCTTGGCTGATGATTTCCCCATACGCTACAACGATAAACAGATCCGCGGCATATGTTTTTAAAAGTGAAGCGAACTCAGCTGTAGAACACTTTTCCGGTTGATAAATAGGAATATGAAGAGACTGGGATTGTAAGAATTGTTTCACAGCTGTAGGTACAGGAGTGCCCGAACGACCTTTGGATTTGTCGGGTTTTGAAACTACCGCAGCAACGGTAACTTTATTCGCAATCAACGCTTCTAAAACACGCGCTGCAAAAGGGGGGGTTCCAAAAAAAATTACTCGCATATCAGTTCTCTAAAAGCTCTAGTTTTTCGTCGTCAATCGGGTGATGTAAGCACATTAATCCACGTTTAGACTCGCGGCAGAACTTAACAAAATGATTCACTTCTTCTAAAGAAGGAACTTCCAGCTCTATGCGATTTAAAGCTTCTTCAAAACGTAATTTAGAGCAGTATAAAATTCTGTAAGCTTTCGATAGAGCTTGACGAACTTCTAGTGAGATCCCGTTCCGCTTTAATCCGACCAGATTAAGACCGCCAAACTTAAATGGTGTTCCCGCGCCGATAGTATAAGGTGCGATATCATGAGTGACACGACTCATTCCACCTACCATCGCGTAACGTCCGATCCTGACAAATTGATGGATGCCTGTAAGGCCGCTGATGATCGCGTTGTCTTCAACAATCACGTGCCCGGCTAAAGTGGCGTTATTACTCATGATCACACGGTTACCAACTTCGCAGTTGTGGGCGATATGACAATAGGCCATGATTAAACAATCATCCCCAACAGAAACTACAGAACCTTCTTGGCAGGATGAATTAATCGTGACAAATTCTCTGATCTGGCAGTTTTTTCCGATAGTCACATAAGTCTTTTCCCCTTGGAATTTTAAGTCTTGCGTCTTTGTTCCGATGCTTGCCGAGGGGTAAATTGTTGTGTTTTCACCAATCGTGGTGTTGCCATCAATATAAACATGCGATTTGATTGTCGCATAATCATGGATGGTTACTCCGGCTTTAATCACGACAAAAGGTTCAATTGTAACCCCAACTCCTAGTTGGGCACCTTCTTCAACCACCGCTAAGGGGTGGATTTTTGTTTCACTCATTTGTTGGTTCATAAGTATTATTATTCGTATATTAAAGTTAAATTTGTGTTTTATCGGCTAATGCAAAACCCATCTCTGCTTCGACAACAACCTTGCCGTTTACTTTCGCTTTTGCCCGAATCTTTCCTGCCTTTGATGAAATGATAATCTCCTCGCATTCCAGCATTAAAACATCGCCCGGCTTGACTGGAGCCCTGAATTTAGCGTTGTTTATCGTCAAAAGGAGAGCAATCTTATCTGTCCTTCCCTTCATGTGAACCAAAACGCCCCCGGCTTGCGCAAGCGCTTCCAGGATTAACACGCCAGGCATAATCGGTACTTCGGGAAAGTGTCCCTGAAAAAATGATTCGTTACATGTGACGTTTTTTTGACCGATCACAATCCCTTTTTCCAGATCTAGGTGAACAATCCGATCAACCAAGAGAAAAGGAAAACGGTGGGGAAGGATTTTGATGATTTCTTTGTAGTCTAATTGTTTGGTCATGGAGCTCTCTCCAAATTGAGTTGATTCAATAATTTTTTTGCGAAAGTGCAGTTAGAGGCGTGTCCGGATTTGATAGAAATAAAGTGCGCAATCACTTCTACTTCGCCAATCAGTGATAAATCGCCAATCAAATCAAGGGTTTTATGTCTTGCCATCTCATCTTGAAAAAACAAACCGTTCTTACTAAAAACGACTTCGTCTTTAACTACGACAGCGTTATCAAGGCTAGCGCCCTTGATTAACCCTTTTTCCATCAAATGTTCCACTTCACGGTAAAGACAAAAAGTCCGGCAACTTCCCACTTCATTTTTGAACGATTCCGGTGTTAATACAAAGGAAAAATATTGCGCGCGAATAGCGGGCACATCCGGATAGTTCACAGTGTAACTGTAGGCTTGGTCGGAGCAAGGGATCGCCACCAAATGAATGTCGTTATCAGAAAAATAAACGGGGTTTTTTAAAAAATGAATTTCTTTTTGAGCTGCCTGCGGTAATAACCCCGCATTCTCGATCATCTCGATGAAAACATCAGAACTACCATGACCGATCGGGGGTTCCATATTGTCCAATTCGATCACCAAATTGTCTACTTGGTAAGCTTTAAGGGCCGCTAAAACGTGCTCTACAGTTTGGATGCGCACATTGCCCTGTCCCAATATCGTACTTCGAGAGATGTCTAAAACATAATCAATCTTGGCGGGGATCAACGGCGTATTTGGAAGGTCGCTTCGTTTGAACAGAATTCCGGTATTTTCAGGCGCAGGAATAAACTTCATCGAAACTTGCCGTCCCGTGTGAAGTCCAATGCCGGAAAATGTAGCCTCTTGTCGCAGAGTTTGTTGAGGACGTCGTTTCATCAATTTTCTATTTCCGATATTTTTGAATAGCTGGAATGATGTTATAACAACAAATGAATATTAAGCAAATGACAATCAAGGGAATATCGCCAAATTTGGAATAGAGAGTTTGGTAAGTGTAAGTGGGAATTGAAACAACTAAACCAGCAGATACCCATTCTGACCCCTCTGGATTTTCTTCGTTTAGCGCATGAGTCATTCTTCCCAAGCTGTCCAAAGCACAAGTAATTCCTGTGTTGCATGACCGGATCAAAGGGATCCCATTTTCGATAGTCCTTAGTCTAGCGTGGTCTAAATGCTGTTTAGGTAGCTTTGAGTCGGGAAACCACACATCACTAGTCAAATTAATAAGCAGTTTTGCCCCAGCTTCCCGATTTTTTCGCGTCAGATTTCCAAAGGTCTCTTCATAACAAATAGAAAGTCCAAAAGGGAGCAGCGCATGGTCAAAAATAACCGGCCCTTCTCCTCGCGTAAATGATCCGGAAATTCCATACATCGCAGCCAGCTGTGTACAGAAAGAAGTGGGAATATACTCAGCCATCGGAACCAGCACCTGTTTCGAATACCGCTGCACAGGGTATTCTTCAGCTTTCGCAAAAGGTGGAAAATAAAGCGCGGCGCTATAAATGTCTCTCTTGTGTCCATCGTCAACGACATCTTCCAAGCCTGCGACCAGTGGAGCGTTCATGACATTCGCTAAACCCTGCGCCCAGAACACGTTGTTCACCCAAAACGTTGATTTTCCTCTCCCGATAATCTCGCGGACCCATGGGGATTCTTTCGGAGGAAGCAAAGCAATCGCGTCTTCGCCGAATATATCCACAAAAGTTTTTACGGTATGTTCATAGGGGTAAATAAAGTTATATGCCCCAAATGGGACAACGAACTCAGGAAGAACCACTAGGTCAAGATAACGCCCGCGCGAGGGCTCAGTAAGCGTTAGTATATGCTTCCATTCCCCCTGCACAAATTCCACTAGTTCCGGCAACTCCATATTAAAAGTTTCTTCTGCAGGAAATGCTGTCTGAACAAGCAAGGCATCAAAAGTTTCCGGTTGTAAAACTTGATGTACGCTCATCTGTTCGACTTTTTTGTGATATTCGACAAATCCCACAGCAAAAGGGAGGAATAGAACTAAACAAGCAAGCTCGAAACTGCGAAAATCTTGTTTGAGAGAAGCGCGCAGGAAAAATAAATTATTTAATATCACCCAGAAAGATAGGCCGTACACCCCCCATAAAGACGCCGTTTGTAACGGATAGTCGAAAACGCTTAGCGCCAGCCCGGATGGATTCCAAGAAATTCCCGATAAGAAAAATAGTCGGGACCATTCCATAATAACCCAAAATGCCGTCAAGCTTAGGCAGCGCGAACGCTTTAAAATATTTGTTTGCGTAACCCATATCGACATTAAGCCAAACTGCGTTCCATAAATTACAGCAATCAAACCGATCACAAACACTATGTATAGATAGGGGTGGGAAATCATCCACCAGACCTGAATCACCTGCACCAAAGCCATCCAGCTGAAACCGATCAAGAATCGTTTTTTGGGGGATTCTATATCTAATAACCCACGCCAAAATAACGCATAGCCAACGACCGAAGCCATTAAGCAAAGCCATTTCCCAAACAGCGGTTCCCAGACTGGCTGCCCAAATCCAACGATCAATAAGGATACAAAAAAAGTTAAGCAAGAGGTAAGCATAAATCAATCACCTTGACATTAACAAAATATCATATATCATTTAGTACCTTTCTGCAAATATTTGGATACAAATTATGAAGTTACCTTTTCGCGAGTTTCATCTCACTCAACTCTTTAATGAGTATAAAGAGAAAAATTTACCATTAGATCTAGTGGTACACCAGTATTTTAAAGGGCATAAAGCCCTCGGACCAAAAGACCGCGCCTTTATCGCCGACGCGATCTTTAACATCGTTAAATGGAAAGGGCTACTGGACTATTTAAAGATTGATGACCCTCTCGAGGGAATGGTATTTTTAGGATCCGAAAAATTCGCGCAAGCCTTAGAAAACCCCGAAATTCCCCCTTATGTTAAAGGAAGTTGCTCGCAAGTCCTATTCAATCTCTTAGCGGAAAGTTACGGTGAACCAAAAGCCTTCGAATTGTGCCAAATATTTAACACCAAAGCACCGGTAACGATACGCGTTAATACCCTAAAGATTCCCAGAGATGAATTGCTTGAACGCTGGAAAAATCTATACGAAATAGAACCTACCCAACATTCCCCAGATGGTATCGTTTTCAAAAATAAAATACACTTTTCCTCAATGCCGGAGTATGTACAAGGATTATTTGAAGTCCAGGATGAGGGGAGTCAATTAGTCGCCAACCTGATGCAAGTTCAGCCGGGACAACAGGTGCTCGATTTCTGTGCAGGATCTGGAGGAAAAACCCTAGCATTCGCACCGCGAATGGAAAACAAAGGGCAGATTTTCCTCCATGAAGTAAGAGGAGCAATTCTTGGAGAAGCCAAAAAAAGACTTAATAGAGCCGGGATTCAAAACGTACAAGTCGCTTCACATGATGACCCCAAGTGGAAAAAATTAAAAAAGAAAATGGATTGGATTCTAGTCGACGCGCCATGCAGCGGGACCGGAACACTTCGTCGTAACCCAGATATGAAGTGGAATTTTAATGAAGCTTACTTTCAGAAATTCCAAGGGCTGCAACGAACGATTTTTGAAAAAGCCCTAAGTTTTCTTAAGCCCGGCGGCACCATCGTTTACGCAACCTGCAGCATTCTTCCCCAGGAAAATGAACAACAGGTCGAGCATTTTATTAAAACATATAATTTGAAACTTGTAGGGGAGCCCTTAAAAATCTTGCCAACTCACGGCGGAATGGATGGATTTTTCGGAGCTGTGCTGAAGTACTAAAGTCGCTAGTTTTTTGCGTGATAAATACTGTGCCAAGCCCGAAGGACTGAGAAGTTTCAGCCCTTTGGTCTTAGCACAGCATTAAGTAGTTATGATCCGTTTTCTATCAAAATCCGTGGGCTAATGAGGTGATTCCGTAATTTATATGCCCTGGATTTTAGAGCTTTTTTGTCGATTTTTGAAGGGCATTTCGCAGGTGATATTGGTTATATTACCTGCGAAATGCCCTTCAAAAAGCGACAACAAGGGTCAAAAGACAGGATATTTTAATTTCGGAATCACCTCAGCTGCATAAACAAATGCGCGAACCAAGAGCCAAATTTCCTCGAAAACTCTCTTTACAGAAAATTAATCATTTCTTGGATTTCCCTTTACATTTTAACCCAAAAGTTATATGCTTTATACCTAATAAACTCACACTATTAACTGGGGAGTCAACATGAGTCTAACTGCTATAAGACCTTCGATCTACGCTGCGGCTAAACAAGTCAACTCCGGGGTTTCCTACGGAGTAAACGCTTCGATAAACGGAATAAAAGTTGTTTTTGGAGAAGGCTTTGGAATTTTTTCGAAAACTGCTAACGTTGTCTCCTTACTCAATCTTGGTGAGCACTGCAATTCAGCCTTTAAAGGTTTGACCGGTCGCGTTTCTCTACCGGGGCATATTTCGATGGTCTCCCAAGCAAGTGAACTTTTTGATGTACTTTCCATTTACAGCACCGCTAACATGATTGCCTATTCCACCAAATTTGCTAAATGGAACGAAACCGGTTCCGATCGTATATGGAAAGCAAGAGGAATTAAATTGTTAGCCGTGACAGAGATGTACGGTGTATGTGCATTCCTAGATAGATTAGGGTTTATCAACTTATCCAAGATCGCCGCAGGGATTTCCTCCAAATTACGACTACCCAACGCGATCGCGTCATTTTCATTCAGTGTTGTAGCGCTAGGCTGTGCTACCGTTGGCTTTGCACTACTTTGTGTCGATAAAGCACTGAAAACTAAAAGACAAAACGCTCAAGCTAATCGCCCTAAATCAGCTCAGTATAGGCGCGTAGCGCACCTGAAGATTTTAGGGTATTTACTAGGCGCTGTGGGAGCAGGAGGAGCGTGTGTTGTGTCTGCGCTGAGTACTCCCTATCTAGCCACCTCACTAAAAGTTGTTGGTGCTACGTGCGAAGTCGTAAAACTCGGAAGAGCTATGTACCAGGCTGTAAACAAAACCACAATAAAAGCTTAATTTAGGGCTAAGGAGACGATTCTATATGATTAACTCAAACGTAAGAGAAAATACCCTCACACAAAAGTTTCTGGATAATGCGGATACAGCGGTCACCACAGTAGAAGCCGTCGATAAAACTACGAAATTAGCTAAAACTGTTATCACGATGGTTGAGGAGCTGAACCGTTACGAAGTGATTGAGAGATCGGCTGAAGAAAGGGGAAAATGGTTAGAGCTGTTGCCCGTAGTCCAGCCTATATCCCAGCCACTGGTCGCGTTAACAAAGTCAATCACATCCGTGAATAAAGTTTGCATGCTTCTTCAACCCGGTTTCCGCCTAAGGGAATACAACTCACGTGAAGGTTGGGGAAGGGGAGCTGCCTATCTTAATAAAGCATTTTTGACAGTTGGACAGCTGCTTGAAGTTGGAATGTTTTTACAGGCGATAAATATTATTCCGGTCGCGCAAAATTTGTTTACAATAGCAAATAGATATACCGTTTTTCAATCAGTGTCGGGCGCGATTAATTATTTGCCGTGCGGAAAAGTTGTTTTAAGCACACTCTTTAAGCTTTCCGGATTAGAAATGATTAAGAACGGGTGTATGCTCGCTAGTTCAGGTTTTGGCCTGAAAAAAGTATGGGCGGCAATGCCGGAAAAACTGGAAAAAGTGGAAAAAGCAAACCACAGCCTAAGAAAATGGGAAGAAATTCAACTGAAATTGACGCCGGGTTTCGAAGATCGCCAAATCGCAAGTGTTTTATTAGAGGGTTCACTTCGTAAAAAAATTGTAGATCGTTTCAATGAGCAGGATGATCTCATTGATCCAAGCACCCTGCAAGACCGCAAAGCGCGTAACAAGCTCGAAAAACTCAATCAGTTTGTCGCTGGTGTGTCAGCAAACGGTAATATTACCGCAGAAAGCCCTCAAGATAAATTTTTGGAAATTATAGACAATCCACAATTGTTTGTTGAAAGTCAGGTCATTCGCCTACGCGCAAAGAAACATTTCGCCGTCCAAGAACTAGCAAAAGCCAAACGTTCACAGTGGAATGAATATTTTAAAATATCGATTATCACGACGGGTGTTATAGGAAAACTTACACTACAATCGTTAAATTTATATTTTAATGGGGTCTTCGCAGCCCTTCAGTTGGCCGGTGGAATATTCGGTGTATATCGAGTGATCAGAGATAGCAAATGGGAAGCGGAAAAAGCCACTTATCGGCCCGGGACATGGTCAAGTATAGCGGTGAATCATTTAACGCCTACTAGCGGTGTTGATGATGAAATAATAAATCAAGATGATGCGCAAGTTCTGACGTCATCTTCGTCAGATGATGAAGTGATAACGAATTATGAGGAAGCAGAAGCTGCATCGTCGACTTCGCTTTAAATTTGTAGTAAATGTAGATTAATGAGCTGGAAAGTGAGGAGAAATGGAAGAAAAAGTTCACCTCGCAAGATATGAATGGATAACTATTCTCACTTTCTGCTTAATGTTCATCGGGCTCGTGTCCATAACATACGAGCCCTTTATACCACCCCCAGAGGGTGAAATAGACCAAATAGAAGACACGCGGATCGTAGAGAAAAAAGCTCGAAAGCCACGAAAAACAAAAACGATTAAAAAATCGTTTGAGAAAAAAGTTAATCTCTGATATCCTCGTGACATTGATGAAGGAATGTATAGTTCCGAGAGTCAAGTCCCTTGTGGCATCTGATAAGAACGCACTTCGTGCGCAGCTTGTCACCATAGCGCAAGGAATAACCATCGGTAAGGACCGAGGATGCCTCTTTAAGATTAAAGTTTGACACAAATTTGAATGTTAAGCTAACTTGTTAGCCACTAACTTGTTTAAGGATTGATCATATGGCGCTAAAATTGATGGGCAAAAAGCGTGGCATGACAAAGCTGTTTGACGACAAAGGAGCAGTTGTCGTCTGCACCGTAATCGAAGTAGAACCAAACATCGTCACGCAAATCAAAACGATTGCTAACGATGGCTACAATGCGGTACAAAGCGGTTTTGAAATTGTTAATGCAGAACACGAAAAAACATTGGCCAAACGCGTAGGAAAACCACAACTCGGACACTACAAAAAAGCCGGAGTTGCCCCAAGAAAATACCTCGCTGAAACACGAATCGAGAACACCGATTCCTTCAGTCTAGGTCAAGAAATTACTATCGGTGAACTCCAAGATACCCCCTTTGTCGATGTTATGTCGGTTTCAAAAGGAAAAGGGTACCAGGGAGTCATGAAAAAATACAACTTTGCCGGAGGCCCTGCCGCCCACGGTTCAGGATTCCATAGAC